>JAYPMF010000035.1:0-16949 GCA_038129785.1 Flavobacteriaceae bacterium | reverse complement strand
GTTCATCTTCTATTATATCAATACCCTCTTGATAATTATGCCAATTGAAGTTATTTAGAAATTCATCTGTATCAACATCTACTTTGTCAATGGGTTTTGATTTTCCTGGAGATTGCTTGTGTTTTGGTACAGCAATAGCTGTGTCTTGTGCAATCGTTTCCTCAAGAACATCAAGCTTTTGGACCATAGATTTTTTTGTAGCTGAGGTTTTTTTAGTAGCTGTGGTTTTTTTAGCAGCTGTGGTTTTTTTAGTAGCTGTGGTTTTTTTAGCAGCTGTGATTTTTTTAGCAGCTGTAGTTTTTTTTGCTGCTGTGGTTTTTTTCTCAGCCATGGCTGTGATAAAGTTTGTATTCTGTCGTCCGGGAAATATAATTGAAACAACAGAAGGAGTTAATACTATTTTTCTACTCTATTTTTTCCCTATCAATATTAGAGTGCGCAAATTTAATAGGAATATGCTTATTAACAAATATTTAGAGATTTAATTTGGAATCTATTTTTTTTATCAAAAGAGCAAAAACCTTATCTGTATTCATCTCTGAGGTATCAATCTCAATAGCATCAACAGCTTTACGAAGTGGGGAAATTGCTCTACTTGTATCGATTTTATCGCGATGAATAAGATTTTCTAGAACTTCCTCAAAGGTAGTTTGTTGACCTTGAGCCTTGAGTTCTTCAAAACGACGTCTGGCCCTGACTTCAGGTCGAGCTGTAAAAAAGAATTTGTAGTCCGCGTCAGGAAAAACCACTGTACCAATATCTCTTCCATCAATCACCATACCATTTTTATTTGGCATTTGACGTATTTGTTTGAGTATAAATTCCCTGACCATAGTCAAAGTAGCAACTGTACTGACGTGATCAGAAACATCTGGCAATCTAATTTTTTTTGATACGTTTTCACTATTTAAATATAAATCCCCTTTATCATATTCAAATCTCAATCTTAACCTATCCAATTCCACTTTAAGTGCTTCTTTGTCAAGTTGATCATTTTCAAAAAGACCTTTTTTTAATGCATAAAATGTAACACCTCTATACAAAGAGCCCGAATCAATAAAGGTAAGTTTGTAGTGCCGGGAGAGCATTTTGGCCAATGTACTTTTTCCCGTAGAGGCATATCCATCGATGGCTATGAGAGTATTTGAATCCAAAAGGCTATGAGTTGAATACCTTGGGATTCAGTACTTTTTGAGAGAGAATGGCAATATCAAGTACCTCTCTCATTTCCCTCACATAATGGAAGGTTAGACCTTTGAGATATTTTTGATTGATTTGGTCTATATCCTTTTTGTTGTCTTCACACAAAATAATCTCTTTAATTTTGGCTCTTTTGGCTGCAAGAATTTTTTCCTTGATCCCTCCCACAGGCAAAACTTTTCCCCTCAGTGTAATCTCACCTGTCATCGCTAATTTACTTTTTACCCTTCTTTGAGTGAACAATGAAACCAATGATGTGAGCATGGTGATTCCAGCACTAGGGCCATCCTTTGGGGTGGCTCCCTCAGGGACATGAATATGAACATTGTAACGGTCAAAAGCAAAATTTTCCAAACCCAAAATTGATTTGTTGGATTTGATAAACTCCATGGCAATGGTAGCAGACTCTTTCATTACTTTACCCAAATTTCCAGTAATTGAAAGCTGACTTTTACCCTCAGAAATTGCAGATTCTATAAATAAGATATCCCCCCCTACCGAAGTCCAAGCTAAGCCTGTTACAACTCCTGCTACATGGTTGTTTTCATAAAGATCGCGGTGTACTTTTTTTGGTCCAAGGATTTCAACTAAATCCGCAGGAACTGGGTTATTCTTGTAGGACTCCTCCATGGCGATAGATTTGGCAACATAACGCACCGCTTTAGCTACTTGTTTTTCAAGACCTCTAACCCCAGACTCACGAGTATATCCTTCAACTATTTTATCCAACACAGATTTGTTTAGGGTCAGGTCTTTGTTATTTAAGCCGTGTTCTTTTAGCTGCTTAGGTAATAAATGTCTTTTGGCAATGGCAGACTTTTCCTCCAAAGTATAACCGGATATGTTAATCATTTCCATTCTATCCCGAAGGGCGGGATGAATTGGCGAAAGACTATTTGCTGTGGCTACAAACATTACTTTAGACAAATCATAACCCATTTCCAAGAAATTATCGTAAAAGGCCGTGTTTTGCTCTGGATCTAATACCTCGAGCAACGCAGCTGCAGGATCACCTTGAACACCGGTACTGATCTTATCGATTTCATCCAAAACGAAAACAGGGTTAGAGGTACCAGCTTTTTTTACACTTTGGATGATACGACCCGGTAAAGCACCAATGTAAGTCTTTCTGTGACCTCTTATTTCGGCTTCATCGCGCATTCCACCTAATGAAATTCTGACGTAGGTTCTTCCAAGGGCTTCAGCAATTGATTTTCCCAATGAGGTCTTCCCTACCCCTGGAGGGCCAAACAAACACAAAATGGGGGACTTCATATCATTACGGAGTTTTAACACTGCTAAATATTCAATGATACGCTTCTTTACATCTTCCAATCCGTAATGATCCCGATCAAGTATTTTTTGCGCGTTCTTTAAATCAAATTTATCCTCTGAGAATTCATCCCATGGAAGGTCGAGAAAAAGATCCAAATAATTTCTTTGTACAGAATACTCTGCAACCTGAGGGTTCATCCGTTGTAATTTGGACAATTCCTTGTCAAATTGCTCTCCAACAGCTTCATCCCATTTTTTTTCTTTGGAACGAATACGCATTTCCTCTACCTCTTGTTCTAAAGAAACCACACCTAATTCCTCTTGAATAGTTTTCATTTGCTGGTTTAGGTAATACTCTCTCTGCTGTTGATCCAAATCTGTTCTTACCTTGGATTGAATATCATTTTTTAATTCTAATTTTTGATGTTCAATATTCATTAACTTAAGACATTCTATTGCACTTTCTTTAAGATCAAATATTGATAAAACCCTTTGTTTTTCTTTAACAGAAAGGTTCATGTTAGAGGAAACAAAATTGATTAAAAATGCATGGCTCTGTATATTTTTGATGGCAAAGGAAGCCTCAGAGGGTATGTTAGGGTTTTCGTGAATAATCTTCAAAGCCATGTCCTTGATAGAGTCAATAATTGCCTGGAATTCAGAATTATTTTTATTTGGAAGAGTCTCTTGAACAGGTTTAATACTAGCCTTCAAATATGGCACTTCTTCGATTATGCTTTCTATCTCAAATCTTCTTTTTCCTTGAATTATAACCGTTGTATTTCCATCTGGCATTTTTAAAACCCTCAATATTTGTGCTACAGTTCCCAAAGAATATAAATCCGCAGGTGATGGATTTTCGATGTTCTGATCCTTTTGAGCTACCACTCCAATGATTTTGTTAGATTTGTTGGCATCCTTAATCAATTGAATGGATTTGTCTCTTCCAGCTGTAATGGGTATAACCACCCCAGGGAAAAGGACTGTATTTCTCAAGGGAAGAATGGCTACTTCCTCTGGTAATTCTTCATTCCTAAGTGCTTCCTCATCTTCTGTGGTAAGCAAAGGAATTAGCTCTGCTTCAGTTTCAATATCTCCGAGTGTCAAATTGTCAAATGATGTAAAACTAGATTTGGCCATATGCAAATTATCAGTCAAATTGTCATGAATTGTTGTAATTAGACCATAAATTCAGTGTAAAACAACAACTTTTCATCTTTTAAAATATATAAGTCCAATTGTTGTGCCAAATCAGTGATTTGAATTTATTTTAAACACGATTATTGGGAATTCGAGATAAAAGTAATGCACCAGAAATAAACAGAATTATAAATAAAAGTATCGAATTACGCATACTTCCAGTTATTTGATCAATGGTTCCAAATATGGCCATCCCAATTATGATACCTACCTTTTCTGTTACGTCATAAAAACTAAAAAAAGAAGTGGTATCGTTTGTTTCAGGGATTAACTTTGAATAAGTAGATCTCGACAAAGCTTGAATCCCTCCCATAACTAATCCCACCCCGGCTGCAGCAATATAAAACTCTATCGGGGTTTTTATAAAAAAAGCAAAAATGCACAATCCTGCCCAGATAAAATTTACTACCACTAAAGTGAGAATATTTCCAAATTTTCTAGAAGCTATAGCAGTAACATAGGCCCCAAAAATACCGACTATTTGGATTAACAGTATACTTACAATTAGACCAATAGTTTTCTGTTCACTATTATCCCACATAATTTCCTCCTCACCAAAATAAGCAGCAATCAAAATCACGGTTTGTAATGCAGTGCTATAAACAAAAAAGGCAGGTAAAAATTTTTTAAGAATGGGAACCTCATCTAATTTATTCCATACTTTTTTAAGTTCTAAAAAACCATTCCAAAAAATATCTTTAGTAACTTTTCTTTTAATATTTCCAATAGGTAAGTGATAGAAAGCATATTGGCTGAAAAGCGCCCACCAAATACCAACCAATACAAAAGAGTATTTCATTGCCTTCAGAGATGATTCAGATGGTGTCCCTTTAATCCCATACCAATCAGGTTGCATTACCATAGAAAGATTAAAAATTAACAATAAAACACTACCTACATATCCCATAGAAAATCCTCTGGCACTAGCATAATCAAGCTGCTCGGGATATGCAATGTCAGGTAAATAGGAATTGTAAAAAACCAAACTGGCCCAGTAACCTATCAACGCTAAAAAATAAAATGACATGCCCATGTAAATATTATCCAACTCAAAAAAATAAAGACCCATACAGGAAATTGATCCCATATAAATAAAAATTTTCATGAATCGTTTTTTATTTCCGATGTAATCTGCTATTCCTGAAAGAAGTGGAGAATTGAAAGCTACAATCACAAACGCCAATGCTGTTACAAAACTTATTAGTGCTGTATTTTTAAAATCATATCCCAAAAACTCAATGGTATTGATATCTTGCGAAATAGAGCTATAATAAATAGGAAAAACAGTAGAACTGATAACCAGAGGATAAACTGAATTGGCCCAATCATATGAAGCCCAAGCATTTATTAACTTGGAATTTCCTTTTTTCAATTGATTTTTTCTTTTCATTAACTCCATTAAATTAATTGGAACAATTTATGAATTCATTTGTTTTCACCTATGTTAATGTGTTTATTTTTTAAAATGGATTATCTTTAAACAAGTATAATTTGTATGTACAGTAGATGGTGAAAAAACAACTTATATTTTTTATGGCGAATGTTTTACTGGGTTGCAATGCGATTTCAGAACAAATGAGAGCCGAAAGCGCTAAAGTCTATCAAATGCAAAAGACAGACCAGGAATGGAAAGAAGAGCTTCCTAAAATGTCTTACATGGTTTTGAGAAAAGCAGCAACAGAATATCCTTTTACCGGTAAATACAACAACCACAATGCAGAAGGCACATATACTTGCGCGGGTTGCAATACCCCACTCTATAAATCAGAGAATAAATATGATTCTAAGTGTGGGTGGCCCTCATTTGATCGTGCGGTTGAATCTAATATTGAGTATGACGTGGACTATAAGTTAGGATATGCAAGAACAGAATTAAAATGTAACAAATGTGGAGGACATTTGGGACATGTATTTAATGATGGTCCTAAAAAAACAACCGGAAAAAGACATTGTATCAACTCTGCAGCCCTTAATTTTATTTCTAATGAGTAATAAAAAAAAATACCCCATAAATAAAAGTGAGGAGGCTTGGAAGTTAGACTTAAGCCCTGATGAATATAAGATTCTTAGAGAAAAAGGGACAGAGTTTCCATTTACGGGCAAATACAACGACCATTTTGAAGAGGGAATATATGTTTGTAAGGGTTGTGAAACCCCTCTTTATGAAAGTAAAACAAAATTTGACAGTCATTGTGGATGGCCCAGTTATGACCAGTGCATCGAAGACACCCTGGAATTGATCCCCGATCATTCCTCAGGAATGCTCAGAACAGAAATTGTTTGTGCAAACTGTGGTGGACACCAAGGTCACGTTTTCAAAGATGGGCCCACCAAAACCGGTCTGCGCTATTGCGTGAATTCTGCTAGCATTGATTTTATAAAAAAGGCCGAATAAACATTAAGCAAAAAATAACTCACAGTTTCTTAAATTTGTTATGAATTTAAACTGCAATCCAAATGAATGAATATGACGTAATCGTAATTGGAAGTGGCCCTGGGGGCTATGTTACTGCTATCAGATCCTCACAATTGGGTCTTAAAACTGCTGTTGTAGAGAAAGAAAGTCTCGGAGGAGTCTGTCTCAATTGGGGATGTATTCCTACCAAAGCCTTATTAAAATCAGCCCAAGTTTTCAATTATCTGAAACATGCAGAAGATTACGGACTAAAAGTCAATGATTATGATAAAGATTTCGATGCTGTGGTGAACAGAAGCAGAAAAGTGGCTGCAGGTATGAGTCAAGGCGTTCAGTTTTTGATGAAAAAAAATAAAATTGATGTAATAGAGGGACATGGAAAATTATTGGCCGGAAAAAAAATCAGTGTTACAAATGGAAAAAAAACAGAAGAATACAAAGGTAAAAATATCATTATTGCTACCGGAACAAGATCAAGAGTTCTCCCCAGCTTACCTCAAGATGGTAAAAAGGTGATTGGATATCGAGAGGCGATGACTTTGTCAAAACAACCCAAAAAATTAATTATAGTAGGGTCTGGTGCTATAGGGATTGAATTTGCCTACTTCTATAATGCTATGGGAACTGAGGTCACCATTGTTGAGTACATAGACCGTATTGTTCCTTTAGAAGATGAAGAGGTTTCCAAACAATTGGAAAAAAGCTTCATTAAAAGTGGAATTAAAATTATGACCGGTGCAGAAGTTACCTCTATTGACACTTCGGGAAAAGGAGTAAAAGCAAACATCAAAACTACTAAAGGTAAAGAAACTCTAGACGCTGATGTGGTCCTGTCTGCAGTCGGAATTAAATCTAATATTGAAAACTTGGGACTTGAAGAACTTGGAATAGCGGTTGATAATGATAAAATATTGGTCAATGATTTCTACCAAACCAATCTACCAGGATATTATGCAATTGGTGATATAACTCCTGGACAAGCGCTAGCCCATGTTGCATCAGCAGAAGGAATACTTTGTGTAGAAAAAATTGCAGGACATCAAGTTGAACCGATCGACTATGGAAATATCCCAGGATGTACCTATTGTTTCCCAGAAGTAGCCTCTGTAGGATTAACCGAAGCTCAGGCCAAAGAAAAAGGTTATGACCTTAAGGTAGGTAAATTTCCTTTCTCTGCCTCAGGAAAAGCACAAGCAGGAGGTAATTCAGAGGGGTTTGTAAAAGTAATATTCGATGCCAAATACGGAGAGTGGCTTGGATGTCACATGATTGGTGTTGGAGTAACAGATATGATCGCAGAAGCAGTGCTGGGTAGAAAACTTGAAACTACTGGGCACGAAGTACTAAAAGCAGTTCACCCCCACCCCACTATGAGTGAGGCAATAATGGAGGCCGTGGCGGACGCCTATGATGAGGTCATTCACCTCTAGGACTTGAGAAAAGATTCGACACCAAGGCGGTAACTGTCTAAACCAAAGCCAACAATAATCCCTTTAGCCCCGGGTGTGATGTATGACTTATGTCTGAAGTCCTCTCTAGAAAAAGTATTGGATATATGAATTTCCACAACGGGTGTATCAATTGCTTTGATTGCGTCTCCAATTCCAACAGAGGTATGCGTGTAAGCAGCTGCATTCAATAATATCCCATCACATGAAAAGCCCTCCTTTTGTATATGATCTATGAGTTCCCCTTCAATATTGGATTGAAAATAGTCGAACTCTACACTGGGAAATTCTGATTTCAGAGCTTCATAGTATGTATCAAAAGTTTGGTTTCCATAAACACTTGGCTCCCTTGAGCCCAAAAGATTCAAATTAGGGCCATTGATTATTACTATTTTCACGGTTTTAAGTTTACATTGATTAGCTGGTAAATAATCATTTATTTTTAATAATTTTTATGGATGATGGGACCCTTTAATTAACGTTTATTTTAAAAGTTTATCTAATTTAAGGATAATAAATCGTTTAAAATTAATTTTAATTGATTGAACCTAATAATTGAGTAAAGACTTTTAAAAATAGTTAAGTTTGTTAAATTTGGATTGGAAAACTCTCATTGTTGATTACGAATTCTATCTCAGAATTGAGCGTGGATTAGCCGAAAATACTGTAAAAAATTACATTTCAGACATTCTTGCATTGGCCCATTTCATCTCCTCAAACAAAATTCTGGAACTACCCAAGGATTGCAGTAGGGAGACACTTCAACAGTTCATTCATCAACAATCCAAAACCGTAACTGCCAGCAGTCAAGCCAGAAGGATTTCATCAATAAAGAGTTTTTTTAATTTTATGATTTTTGAAAAATTAAGAACAAATTCACCGGCCGATTTAATTGAGGGGCCAAAACTAGGAAGAAAACTGCCAGTGGCTCTTAATTTAGGGGAAATTGAAAAAATTCTAGGGGGAATTGATTTAAGTTTACCCAATGGTCAAAGAAATCGCGCTATCATAGAAACCCTTTATGGAAGTGGTTTAAGGGTAAGTGAATTGGTGAACTTGACTTTGTCTGATATTTTCTTTAAAGAGGAAATCATTAGGGTAACTGGAAAGGGAGATAAACAAAGACTGGTTCCATTAGGCAGCTATTCAAAAAAATATATTCAGATATACAAGAATGAAATTAGAGTTTTAAAAAAAATTAAAAAAGAAGATAATGATATTTTATTCCTTAATAGAAATGGAAGAAAAATGACACGTGCCATGATTTTTACCATAGTTAAGGAAACGGCATTAAAAGTAGGAATAAAAAAGAAAATAAGTCCACACACATACCGCCACTCTTTTGCAACCCATCTTCTGGAAAATGGTGCAGATTTAAAGTCAATACAGATTTTGATGGGTCATGAGAGCATAACAACCACAGAAATCTATACTCATTTGGATAATAGACATCTAAAGAGTGTGATGGAGAAATTTCATCCAAGAAATAAATAAGTTGATAATTACTAATTAACAACCAATCTAAAGCCTTCCCCGTGAATGTTTAAAATCTCAACTCCATTATCGAGTCTTAGGTATTTTCTCAATTTTGCGATGTAGACATCCATGCTGCGGGAGGTGAAATAATTATCATCACGCCAAATCTTGTTCAATGCAATTTCTCTAGGAAGTAAATCATTGACATGTAAAACTAAAAGTCGTAAAAGTTGATTTTCTTTAGGGGAAAGTTTTATTGGTTTCTCATCAGCATATGTGAGAAAACGAAGTCGTGAGTTAAATTTAAACTTTCCAATCTCAAACTCATAAACATCGGATTCAGGAATACTAGAAAAGTTTTTTCGGTTTAGAATTACCTTTATTTTTGCAAGAAGTACTTCAGAATCAAATGGTTTTGTCAAGTAATCATCTGCTCCAATTCGAAAACCTTTCAAAACATCTTCCTTAAGTGTCTTTGCCGAAAGAAAAAATAATGGGATATTTTCACTCTTTTCCCGTATCTCCTTACCTAAGGTAAAACAATCTTTAAATGGCATCATAACATCAAGTATGCAAAGGTCAAAATTTTCATTTTGAAACTTTTCCATTCCTTCAATACCGTTTTTTGCCAAAACAACAAAATAATCGTTAAGAATCAAATAGTCTTTGAGAATGTTCCCAAAATTGAAATCATCCTCTACAATTAAAATTTTCTTTTGTTCGGTAATCATAGGCACAAGTATTTAAATAATATCAGAGCAATGGAACTGAAATAATAAATGTCGTTCCCTCACCTATTTTACTGGTTAATTTAATATCTCCATCATGGAGTTCTACTATTTTCTTAACATAGGAGAGGCCCAAGCCATGTCCCTTAACATTGTGAATGTTCCCACTTTGTTTTCGAAAGAACTTCTCAAATATTTGTTTTTGAGTATTGATGTCCATACCAATCCCCTCATCTGAAATTTTCAAAAAAATCTTCTTGGCTTCATTATAGGAACTGATGGTAATCTGGGGAGAACCTTTTGAGTATTTCACAGCGTTATCTAATAAGTTTACTATAAGATTTGTAAAATGATTCAAATTGCCTTTAGTTTGGGTTTGCTTGGCATCGAGACAGGAAATGATTTTCCCTTTATGATTTTTAACGATCAAATCCACATGCCTCATGGCGTCCTCAACAGCATTATGTATATCAATCTCTGATAATTCAATTGGGGATGAGCTTTTTTCCAACCTTGATATCATCAAAACATTTTCTACCTGGGAAAGCATACGTTGATTTTCCTCTCTTATCATTTTAACATACCTCAATAGTCCTGACTTGGTACTTTGTGTTTTTGGGTTTGAAATTGCATCTAGTGCTAAATTGATTGTGGCAATTGGAGTTTTGAATTCGTGAGACATATTATTTATAAAATCAGATTTCATCTCAGAAACCTTTTTTTGTCTGATGATTTGATAAATCGCGGTAGTTGAAACTATAATAATAAATATTGTAAGAAAAATTGATAATCCCACTACACTCAATATAGAAGAAAAAACAAATTGATCCCTATCTGGAAAAGTAACAACCAATTTATATGGGGTCTGACCATTGTCCTGAGGGAAAATTGGGGTCTCATATTTAGATCCTGCTTGATTTTCAATATACTCGTTTGATTTTACTTTAGTAGCCAAACCGTTATTGTAAATACCAAATTCATAAAAAGTTAAAATATTTCTGGCATTAAATTCTCCATCCAAAAGTAGCTTCAATTCGTCAGTTCTAATTCGTTTATGAACCGGTATGGTCGAAGAATAATCCAAATAAGCAGAGCGAAAAATCTCCTGATCGAAAATACTCATTCTTTCTACAGATTTCAATTTGGTAATGGATTTGGCAACTCTATTCTCACGGTTAAATATTTTATCCTTACTTAAAATGGCTGTAGTTTTAACTTGTTTGTAGTCTTTAACCTTATCATTTCCTAATTCAGAGTTTATATCTGAGAGGCTAATGTTGTAGTCTTCCTCAAGAATACCAAATGCGTAAAAAGAAGTCAAATTTGAAGATATGTCATCTTGATTATCAACAAATAAAAAAATATCGGTAAAGTTAGACTCGTTGGGTGTTCCTATTGAGTCGATCAACTGCTCGTAAGCACTAATATAATCAGAAATCTCAATGTCTCTTACTTTTGTGGATACGGATTTAAGAGACTGACTCACAGCTAGAGAGAACTCTTCCTCTTTGTTCTCCCAAGCAGAGGTAATCCAATAGGCCTGAACAACAATGACAGCAGCCAGAGATATGATCATGAAAGTTACCAGTAATATGAAAAAATTTTTTTTCAAATGCTCTTATCCTTTGTAATCTGTAAATTTCACCAAAATAGCTTATTCCTAGAACTAATTTATTGTTAATAAATTCAATTATTTAAAATCGATTATCTTTTTATGAATTTCCTCTATTTTTTTTAACGTTTTATCCCAATCAATATTGTTGATCACATAATTAGCCAATGGTATCTTTTTCTCATCACTCCACTGATGATTCATCCTGGATTTTATATGTTCCGCATTTATTTTGTCTCTTTTCATGACTCTTTGAATCCTCAGTTTTTCGGGGGCCGTTACCAATATGGTTTCATCGCAATCCTTTGCAACACCAGTTTCAAAAAGGATCGCAGCTTCTTTGATAACATATGCAGTATTTTGCTGGTTTAAAAAAAACTGAAAATCTTTATTTACTAATGGATGAACTAAGGCGTTCAAACTTTTTAACTTTTTTTTGTCACCAAAAACAATATCAGCTAATTTACTACGATTCAATTTTTTATCCTGATAGATATCATCACCAAATAATACTTTGATTTGACGGATCAACTCGGGAGATTTCTGCATAAGTTCTTTGGCTCTATTATCTGACTTGTAACAAGGCACACCATAAGATGAGAATACCTCTAATATTACCGATTTTCCTCCACCAATACCTCCGGTAAGCCCAACGATTTTCATTTTCGTATCAAATAATCCACTTTTTTAGGTTTCCACCTCACATTGCTAACTCCCTTTGGTTCAATATCTAAAAACACGTCTAAAGTATTTTTTTTTGTAGTTTGGGCTTTGTTAAAGTCACATACAAACTTGAAATCACCTGCTGAAATTACCTCTGCTTTATCTATCAAAACTAAAAAAGTAACCTTCAAAGATTGAGGAAACAATTTAATGGCCAGGGAATCCGGTAAGTTTTTAATATTAATTAAAGTTTCAAATGATTTTTCGGTAAAGCGTTTAACCACAGTTTTCAACAATACCTTTTCGGTTTCATATTTAATTTGATTTATAGGCAAAAGCTTGACATTTTCATTAATATCATTTTCAATATAATCATTGGATAAAGATTCAATAAATAGTCCTCTCAATGTATCTACCTTTTGAGAAACACCATATACCCATACGCTATCGGGTTCTATTAACCAATCTGTTGACCGATCATATCCCGGTTTAAACTTTACATTTGCAGGAGGGATCACAGGGATTTTTTTTCGTTTTAACTCACTGAAAGAAAAACTCAGTTGAGTGGGTGTGATCAGGTTGAGTGTCGCATTTTGATATAATTGTTGTTGTAGGTTAAACTTTTGCACCATTAGGTCGACTTTAGCAAGATCTCCTTTGAAATCGGCATTTTGAATTGAAACGTTTATTTTATTATTGAAAAATTGATAAATCAACAGCTCAAAACCACTGGCTGTAATATCTGCTTTAACTTTTGTGTTATGATGCTGATCCAAAACAACTAGGTTAGGAATATCTACAAAATTAACTTCAAATTCAATAGAGGAACTGTAGGTGTTAGAGAGTTTGGTAATAATCCAAAACAAAAAGGATATTGCAAAAAAAAACGAAAAAAATCGTAATCTCTTCTTTTGAGGAAATCTTAATCTTAAAAATTCAAAATTTCGCTGCATTTTAATGATTCATAATCCCTTGAGAAAACCTATTGGGCTTTATCCAAAGCATCAATGATCTCTTGACTGACCCCAACATTTGAAAACCCCCCATCGTGATAAAGATTCTGAAGGGTAACTTTTCTAGTGTAATCAGAGAACATTATTACAGTATATCGGGCACAATCCTCAGCAGAGGCATTACCCAGTGGAGCAGTTTTTTCGGCATAATGTAAAAATCCGTCTAATCCCTTTACACCTTTACCGGCTGTCGTCAATGTGGGTGATTGGGAAATGGTATTAACTCTTACTTTTTTGTCTTTCCCAAAGAAGTAACCAAAACTTCTCGCTATGGACTCTAAATAGGCTTTATTATCGGCCATATCATTGTAGTTAGGGAAAGTTCTTTGAGCTGCAATGTAGGAAAGGGCAATAATACTACCCCAAGAATTCATGGCATCTGTTTGATAAAGAGTCTGGAGCAACTTGTGGAAAGAAACCGAAGACACATCCCACCCCCTGGCCATCCAGTCGTGATTTAAGTCGGTGTAATGTTTTCCTTTTCTCACATTTACAGACATCCCAATAGAATGCAAAATAAAGTCTAATTTCCCACCCAAATGTGATATGGATTGGTCAACGAGGTTTTCCAAGTCTCCCATTTGCGTAGCATCTGCGGGAATAACAATGCTGGCGGTTTTATCAGCCAAGTCGTTGATCGCTCCCATCCTCATAGCAACAGGTGCATTTGTCAATACAAATTCACCTCCAGCTTCTTTGACCGCCTCAGCTGTTTTCCACGCTATAGATTGATCATCCAATGCACCGAATATGATTCCTTTTTTACCTTCTAAAATTTTATGAGACATGAATTGTAGTGTTAAAATGGATTTAAAGATACAGTTAATTAAGTAATTGTTTGGCATGGTCAAGGGCAGTCCGAGTCAATTCCTCTCCTGAGAGCATTTGGGCTAATTCTTTTACCCTTTGTTCCTGATCTAATTCTTTAAGTTTAGTCGTGGTGGTGTTACCTCTGACCTCTTTATAAACCAAAAAATGCTGTTTTCCTCTAGCGGCCACTTGGGGCAAATGAGTAATGGTAAATACCTGCATGTTTTCTGACATATGGGACATAATATTGGCGATTTCATTTGATACAGCTCCAGAAACTCCCATATCGATCTCGTCAAATACGATGCTGGGCAGTTGTTTGAATTGAGACAAAATCGCTTTAATAGAAAGCATAATTCTCGACATTTCTCCTCCTGAGGCAACTTTCTTGATTGGTTTGAAATCAGAACCTAAATTAGCTGCAAATAAAAAATCAATTTTTTCTTTTCCATTGATCAAAAACTGATCTACTAATGTAAGATCAATCTTGAATCTAGCATTTTGCATTCCCATTTTTGAAATGATCTGCTCCATTTGACCACAGAGTTTTGAAGATGCTTCTTCACGGTTGAAGTGTAATTGTCGAGATAAATCTTCAAGCGATAGTTCAAGTTCTGATAGTTTATATTTGAGTGCGTTAATCTTTTGTCCAAGGTCTTCAGTCTCATATAATCTTTTCCCAAGATTTTCCCTCACTTTAATCAAATTTTCGATATCATCAACTTGGTGTTTTTGAAATAAACTTTGTATTCTATCCCATCGAGTTACAAGTTTTTCTAGAAGAGCAGGATTACTTTCAAGTGTTTCCTCTTTGTAGATCAAATCATCCAAAATGTCTTTTAACTCAATAAAGAGACTGTTGACCCGATCTCTAAAAATATTCATATTTTTAGATTTTGTTGATGCATCGCTTAGTAAGGTGTTAAGTGAGGACAACTGTTTTAGTAGTCCTATTTGTTCCTCCTCAATCAAATATATGCCCTGAGAGAGCGATTGCTGAAGAGATTCAACATGAGAGAGTTGGTCAATCTCCTCTTCCAAAGCGGTCATCATATCAGGTGTCAATTCCTCAACGGTAAGTTCGTTGTATAAAAACTGATTGTAATCTTGAATTTTTGCACTATCCTCATTAAGTTGATTTAATTGATCGTATTCCTTCTTTGTATTTTGATATTTACTGAGTTTATTTTTGTAGTCTTTAAGAATTTCTTGATTTCCTGCAACGGCATCTAAAACCAAAAACTGATACTCATTTTTAAACAAAGATTGATTTTCTAATTGAGAATGCACATCAATTAAGACCTCACTTAAACTGACTAGAAGATCGAGATTCACAGGAGTATCGTTAATGAAAGCCCTCGATTTACCATTTGGGACTATTTCCCTTCTCAATAAAGTCTCTTCCTCATAGTCAAGACCAGCCTTGGCAAAAAAATCTTTAAGATTGTAACTACCAATCAAAAAACTAGCCTCAACAATACACTTTTTTTTATTATCTTTTAAAATGCTCAAGTCAGCTCTTTTACCCAAAACCAAGCCAAGTCCTCCCAGTAGAATAGATTTTCCCGCACCCGTTTCTCCAGTAATACAGGTCATCCCTTTATCAAAGGATATATCCAAATACTCAATAAGAGCGTAATTCGATATCTTTAGACTAGTGATCAATCTTTAATTTTAAAACTGTTATCCATCAAATATAATTGAGAAAAAAAATAATTTCAAAAAATGAAACTATTTAATTTGTTTCCATTGGGGTTGATAAAAAGGGGCAATTTTCTTTAACATTTTTGAGGTTCTACCAAAATCGACTTTTGGACCATCAGAAAAAAGGTTAACGATTTCATCAGCCTTAGCATCAAAAAACATTTGTAATAGCATCGCATTTGGGCGACGATCGTAAAGATCTTCAAGTGCAAGTATGGCATTAATAATATTATTTTTACCCTTCAATGGTGCTTTAGTCATCGAATCCAACCCCTTTCGGTGATAAGTGTATAGGGTTTCTCTGTACTCTCTAAAAGTGTTGGACCTCATGGTATCGATCAACCAAAAACGATTGCGATTACTGTCATTTTGTTTCCATCCTATGGCTCCGCTTTGCTGTGACAAATTGACGATTCTCTGAGCTTGTTCAAAAAAAGGATCTCCAGCCTTAAATTGTAAACTATCTGCATTTATACCCAAAATAATATAAGCGTAAAAACTTATTAAAGAAACCAAATTGGATTCGTAAGAGGCAGGGCTGTAAAACAAAGGTTCAAATTCTTGATAGGTAAAACTAATATCTTTATCTAAAAAATTTAAAACAGGACTGTCGTAATTTGAGTCAAAAATCGTTCTTTGGGATTGGATTTGTAGTGTACCTTCAAATTTAGAAGCATTATAGTTTGTCAAATTAAGAACAAAGCTACAAGTGATTTTTTCTTGTGGAAAAAAATCTTGATTGGACCAAGATTGTGAATTAACGAATTCATTTAGCGAACGCTCTAAGGTTTGAAAAATTTGTTGGTTGGTTTGGTTGACCAAATCGGCATTAACAACAAATTGAGCATTGAGCTCTTGCGAATCCATTTTTGTTAATGGTAAGATCAATAAAAAGGTAAATAATATTTTACGCATTTTGGATCAGTATTTGGGAAAATATATCCTTGGCAACCAATCTCTTAGATTTTAGCTCAAAAGGAATAATAGTTTCATTTTTTTGGATATAAGTTACCTTGTTAGAATCTAATGAAAATCCTGCCCCTGAATCATTGAGGGAATTCAAAACGATAGCATCAAGATTTTTGGATTTAATTTTTTTAATGGCGTTGTTTTTTTCGTCCTCCGTTTCCAAGGCAAAGCCCACCAGAAATTGTTTTTGTTTTAATTTACCCATCTGTGCCAGAATATCTTGCGTATTATCCAATTCAATAGAATGAATGCCTAATTCTTTTTTGATTTTTTGCTTGCCTACCAGTCGTGGTTTAAAATCAGCCACTGCAGCTGCGGCAATGGCAATATCTACAGTAGAAAAGTGTTCCATGGTAAGGGTGTACATCTCATCAGCTGAAATAACGCTATAACGTTTTATATACGGGGAAGCCTCCAGTGCACATGGGCCTGAAA
>JAYPMF010000034.1:0-17238 GCA_038129785.1 Flavobacteriaceae bacterium | reverse complement strand
ACTTGGAAATATACATTGTTGATACGGATGTATTTTCCCAAGGGGTTTTCATCTTTTTCAAACAACTCTTCTTGAGTCCGTTCGCCAATGACACAAACTTTACGGTTGTTCCGCTGGTCTTCTTCATTAATAAACCTACCCCCTTTATATATTTTTTTAGTAGCAATTTTAGTGTACTCTGGAAAATCTCCATAAATGTTATAGTTACGAGATATTTCTTCGTGAGCTACACTCGCAGGTTGACTGCCCCCAAATACCCCCCTAGCGTTTCTTGGAGCGATGAATTGTATTTCAGGGATCTGCTGTTTTAATTCTTTAACATTAGAAATAGTAAAACGTGGATTTCTTCCTACCTTAAAACCCGCATATGGAACACTGGTTCTCTGAGGCCACACAAACATGGAGTTCATAGCCATGTCTTGAAATTCTCGTTCAAAACCATTGTCTAACCCTTTGGCCGCACCAGATAGTGTGATATAAATAAATATCCCCCATAATACGCCGATCACGGTAATCACGGTCCGGGTTTTGTTTTTAGAAATAGATCCAAAAATCTCTTGCCATGTGTCGAAATCAAATATGACCTTTAAACTATTCATCTCTTAAAGCTACTATAGGTTTAATGCTTGCAGCCCTTTTGGCTGGAATATAACCTGCTACAGCTCCAAACATAATCAACAAAATCGTAGCTACTAGAGCTGTAAAATTATCGATGTAAGGATCAATGATAAAAAACTCCTCCAACCGATCTTCCATATTACTCAATAGTACAATACCAGCAATCATTCCAGTGATACCTGACAATGTTGTAATAAAAATAGACTCATGTAAAACCATCCCAATAACACTTTTGGGGGTGGCACCAAGGGCTTTTCTGACCCCCAATTCTTTGGTACGTTCTTTAACCACAAAAACCATAATATTGGATATCCCAATGATTCCTGCAATTAAAGTACCAATGCCTACAAAAGCAACAATCAACTGTAATACTCCAGCAAATCTCTGGTTTTGACGTATTTGGTCCGCTACATTCCTTATTCTTATTCCATTATTATCTCTGGGATCAATAGACTTTTTCTTTTTTAAAAAAAGACGCAGTTGTCTCTCAAAAGCCAAGGCAGAGGTATAACCCAGCTCGGGTCTAAAACTAACAATGATGGTGTTGATTTTATCGTTGTTTTTTTCAATCAACTGTTGCGTGGTATAGGGTATGTAAATCAATCGCTCCTCTCGATCTCCACTTTGATCCTGGAAAACGCCGACAACCTTGAAAGCACTGGATCCTATTTCTAAATATTTACCAATGGGATCTTCCTTCTTAAAAAGATCCTTGGCCACCAAACGACCGATGACTATATTTTTAGTTTTTTTTTCTATATCATCTTGATTGATAAACCGACCCTGCATAATAAGGGTTTTTTCAATGTATTGATGATCAGGAGCTACCGCTCGGGTAGAGTAATTGTCTGACTCTCCTCTATATCTAACCCTTGCACTTCTGTTAATTCTCGGTGTGATTCCCTCTAAGAAAAATTTGAAATTGTCTTTGATATCTTCCAAATCACTATTTTCAAATTCTATTCTTCTATTAGCTTTGAATCCTCTATAAGGTTTAGAAGTCTTACCGGGAGAAACCCATAATGTATTGGTTGCGTCATCTAAAAAAAACTGTTTGAAGGTGTTTTTTAATCCATTACCAAATCCAAATAGAACAATAAAAATAAAAATGCCTAATGCAACTGTAAAACCGGACAAAAAAGTCCTGAGCCTATTCTTACGAATGGTTTCATATATTTCTTGCCAACGGTCTCTATTAAACATGATTTTCTACTATGACCTGATCAACTTTTTGATCTTCAACAATCACCCCATCTTTTAGGGTAACGATTCTTTTACACATGTTTGCAATGTCCAATTCATGGGTAACCACCAAAATAGTTTTACCTTCATTGTTTATTTGTTGAATCAAACTCATGACTTCACACGATGTTTTGGAATCCAATGCTCCCGTGGGCTCATCAGCCAGTAAAACTTTGGGTTGAGAAGCCATGGCTCGTGCAATAGCAACCCTTTGTTTTTGTCCCCCAGACAGCTCGCTGGGTAAGTGAGTGGCCCAATCTTTTAATCCTACTTTTTCCAGATATTGCAATGCTTTAACTTGTCGGATTTTTCTTCCCAAACCCTGGTAATAAAGTGGTAAAGCAACATTTTCTAATGCATTTTTATAATTGATGAGATTAAAAGATTGAAAAATAAATCCCAAAAATTTATTGCGATAATTGGCAGCAGTCGTTTCAGTCAACCCTTCAATAAGTACATTGTCTAGGAGGTATTCTCCTTCATCTGCCAAATCAAGCATCCCAAGTATATTAAGCAGTGTGGATTTACCCGATCCTGATGATCCCATTATGGCTACTAACTCTCCCTGATTTACATTTAAGTCAATCCCTTTGAGAACGTGCAAAGAACTGTCCCCCATTTTGTAGGACTTGTGAAGATTTTTAATACTTATCATGGTAATGACTTTCGGGGACAAAACTACTACTAAATAGATAAAGTCCAATTATGAATTTAATTGCAAGCTCCTTAATCGTTATTTTTTTAGGAGTTTGAAAATTTGGTAACCTACAAAACCAACTAACAGGTATGGAATGGCCATAAGATAAATAATGCCATTATTGATCCCTTTGGCCGTCTCTTTTGCCTCCCCTGACTCTAATACTGCTCTACACATAGAACATTGGGCGGAAGACTCAATCACCAAAAGAAAAAACAATAAGAATAACGAAATGATACGCATGGGATTGATGATTAATAATAAGGCGATATCATTAAATAAACTACTACCCCTGTTATGGCGATATACAACCAAATGGGAAAGGTTATCACAGAGATTTTTTTGTGATCTGCAAATCTTTTCGATATAGCCCTAACATATGTCACTAATACCATGGGTATGATCCCGATGGAAAGTATGATGTGAGAAATGAGTATAAAATAGTAGATATATCTTAACATGCCATCCCCTCCATAAGGGGTAGGATCTGAAGTCATGTGATAGGCTACATACATTACTAAAAAAACCAGCGACAGGGCAATAGCCGACTTCATTAGTGATTCATGAAGTTTAATTTTTTTTTGTCGAATAGCAACAAAAGCCACCACCAATATCATTGCGGTCAATGCATTGATTGATGCATAAATAGGTGGTAAGAAATCGAGAGGGGCTACATTGGGTAATCTGACTGTAAAAAGAACCGCAACCACTACGGGGATCAAAACGGATACGGCTGTGATGAGTTTACTGTATTTCTTTGAAGGATCGCTTAAACTTTGTTCTTTCATGCCAATCGTTTTTATTCCTTTAATAATAATTCTATGTCATCCAACAGCATATCCACTCCTTGTAACTCTTGATCTTCGCGATCCAAACCGGAGTAGTAAACGATAGGGTTTTCAAAACGGTCGACGCGTGATCGAATATATCCATTTTTATCTATCAAGGCAAAATATCCTTGATGTTCGAAACCACCAGCTACTGCAGGATTGATACCTGCAAAGATACTAAATCCTGAATTGGCAAGTTCGTAAACCTTGTTTTTCTTATCAGTTAAAAAATGCCAATTTTGGGATTTGACACCATACTCATCGGCATACTGTTTGAGTACATGTGGGGTATCATTTGCCGGATCGATGGTAAAAGAGGCAATACCAAAGTCCTGACGATTTCCAAAACGGTCGTCCAAAATCTTCATATTTTTGTTCATGATGGGACAAATGGTTGGGCACCGGGTAAAGAAAAACTCTGCTAAATAAACTTTTCCTTTAAAATCTTCATTACCAATTAACAAACTGTCTTGATTAAACATCAAAAATTCAGGCACTTTTTTAGCTTCACCATTAAGTTTGATGTAGGCTAGAGGCCTTGCAGGAACAGATCGATTACTTTCTACCTGGGTATTATTCAAAAGCCGATCGAAGATCTTGGGTATGAAGAAAAGACCAAAAACAATCGAGATAATGAATAAACCTATATAACTAAAGTTTTTCATATTCAGGGGGAAGTGGTCTTGTTGTACTTTTTCCATGCTCGCCGATACTCTGCCAAAATCACCTTGACGTCATCGACCATCTTGTTGTTGATCTCTGCGACGGACTCAGCATTAAAACCGAAAAGGGTTCCCATATCTTCATCGTCATCTCTGCCCCTTAGATTGCGTTGTTTGTCAATGATAAAGACATAGGGTAAACTGTTTTTATCAGTAAGTTTTAAAGGGGTTTTCAAGCTTTTAAATAAACTAATAATTTGGTCATCACTTCCAAAAATAAAGCGCCATTTAATCAAATCAGTTCCCACTCCAGACTTTAATTCCTGTTTGAGCTCCTGAACTTGATTTTGTTGACCCTTGTTCAGAACCATAACAAACTGGAAGTCTTTGAACTGATAAAAGCGTTTGTAAATTTTTTGATTAAGATTTAGGGCATCCCCTTTTTTGCTTGACAAATCTTCACCCCAAAAACCCAGTACCGTGATTTTTTCCTCAAATTGAATGGGTTCCTTCGAAAAGGTGACCCAATGTTTTACATCGTCAACCTCGGTAGTTAAAACAGGCAACAGCGCAAAATTATTTTTACCGGAAGCAAAAAAAAGATAGATTACGATCGGAAAGATAAAAAGAACTGAAAGAACAAAGTATTTTTTAAATGATTTACTCATAAAAAAAGATTTGTACTTTAATACTAAAAATTCCAACTCACAAATCCATTATTCATAACTTCGAAGATGTAATCGGCCTCAAGAATTAATATAAAAATCAGGTAAGGAATTAAAATAATTAGTGGTAGTACTATTGCACCTTTAAGACTTCCTCTTTCATCTCTAATATGCATAAAATCCCAAGCGATATAATAAGCTTTAACCAATGTCAAAATAATAAATATCCAGTTCAACAGCTTCATACTCAGAAAATAGCTCATCAAAAAATCCGGTTTAACAATCCCCAAAGCCACTTCTATAATTGTAACGATTGATAAGAAAATTAAAACGCCCCATATTTTTTGAACATTGGATTTGAACTTTAATATACCTCTAAAAATTGCAAGTTTGTGTGCCACTTCAGCCATCAGCTATAATTTTAGTATTAAACGAGATAGAAAAATGTGAATACAAATACCCATACCAAATCGACAAAGTGCCAATAAAGCCCTACTTTTTCGACCATCTCATAATGTCCCCTTTTTTCGTAAGTTCCTACAATCACATTGAAAAATATAATGAGATTGATGATGACTCCCGAAAAAACGTGAAAGCCATGGAAACCTGTAATGAAAAAGAAAAAATCAGCAAAAAGTCTATTTCCATATTCGTTGTGAACAAGGTTTGCCCCTTCCACTACTCCTATGGCATTTTCAATTTTATCCAAAGAATCGTCTCTGGAGAGAACAATTTTATGACCTTTTTCATCCAATTTCTCACTTCTGATAACAAGATTATTATTTGACTCAAAACCTTTCACGACTTCGGCTAAAGAGTAAGTAGGTAAAGAACCCTCGCTTTCGTACCAAATCCCATTGCTACCTTTATGGGTGCTTCTTTCGGTTGGAATTGAGAGAGCAAAATCAGCAATAGCAACTCTTTTACCTGTATCTGCATTTACAAATTGTAAAATTTGACCTCCCTTGGTTTCCAAAGCGCCGTATTCTCCTTTGATAAAGTTTTTCCATTCCCAAGCTTGAGAACCAACGAAAACTGCACCTCCAATAATGGTCAACAACATGTAGAAAGTCACTTTGGATTTATTCATGTGATGTCCTGCATCCACTGCTAATACCATAGTGACGGAAGAAAAAATCAAGATAAAAGTCATTAAGGCCACATAATACATGGGGGCATCTATACCGTGTAAAAATGGGAAGTGAGTAAAAACTTCGTCGGCAATGGGCCAGGAATCAATGTTTTTAAAACGAGAAAATCCGTATGAAACCAAAAATCCAGAGAAGGTTAGTGCATCAGATACGATAAAGAACCACATCATCAACTTACCGTAACTGGCATTGAGCGGTCGTTGACCTCCAGTCCAAAGATTGGTCTCTTTTTCAGCTGCAGTTAATTCCATAAAGTCAAATTCAAAAAGTCAATACAAATTTATATATTTTACTTGTACAGCACTACGAATAGGTACAAATAAATCCACAAGATGTCAAGAAAATGCCAAAACAGGTGAGCCAATTCAAAACCCAAAGTATCAGATCCTGAATAGCTACCTCCTAATAATCGAACATACACAACAGTCAAAACAATCATCCCAACAAACAAATGCGCCAAATGCAATAAAACCAAAACATATAAAAAAGATGTGGTTATGGAACTCTCAGCACCTGTAAAATAATAGCCTTGAGCAATAATGTCTCCGAATCCTTTAAATTGAAAGTAAACAAATAATATTGCCAATAAAAAAGTAGTCAAAACCCAAATTTTTGTTTGCTTTATATTTTTTGATAAAAGGGATTTTTTGGCCAAATAAAAACTTATACTGCTGGATAAAATTAGTATTGTGCTGATTGCAAAAGCTTCAGGGATACTAAATTGAGCCAACCAATCGGATCGAGTACTACTGACAACATAGGCACTGGTAAGTCCCGCAAAGGTCATTGCCATGCTAATCATCCCCACCCATAGCATCATCTTTTTGGCTTTGTACTGTTTAATTAATTGATCTTCCATACTTAGATCCATTTATCAAAAACATAAATTATTTGCAAAAGGCTGATGTATACAATGCTAGCGTACATTAATTTTTTGGCTGCCTCTTTACTTTTGTTATACATCAGTTTTAATGTGTGGTAAAGAAAATACAATCCGATCAAAACCAGGCAAATAACTGCTCCCAATGACAGGGACAATCTACCGCTAAACTGGGTGTAAGGTGTAATTGAAATGATGATGGTCCAAAAAGTGTAAAAAACAATTTGGAAAGCAGTAGCTTGATCTGGATTTCCGGTGGGCAACATTTTAAATCTTGCCTTTTTGTAATCATCGTCCATCATCCAACCGATGGCCCAAAAATGAGGAAACTGCCAAAAAAATTGAACCATAAAAAGCACCCCGGGTTCTATCCCAAAACTACCTGTTGCTGCCACCCACCCTAACATAAAAGGGATAGCACCAGGAAATGCCCCTACAAATACCGAAAGGGGGGTCACAGACTTAAGAGGGGTATAGACACAGGTGTATATAAATATTGAAAATGCGCCAAAAAGGGCGGTTTTAAAATTGATATTGTTAAGAATATAAATTCCCAAAAGTGTTAGAGTAGAGGCTACAATAAGTGCAGTAATATCAGTCATACGCCCCGCGGGAAGTGGACGATTCTTAGTTCGATCCATTAAGGCATCTTTCTCCTTTTCAATCCACTGGTTGAAAGCATTGGATGCTCCTACCATTGCAAAACCACCTAAAAATAATCCAAGAAGTATGGAGACTTCAATTTGTTCAACGGCCAGTAAATAGCCAGCAATTGAGGAGAAAACTACACTGATGGCCAATCGAAATTTTGTGAGCTGTAGGAAATCACTTACAAATGTCACAAGGTTGAAGCTTGTTAAGGGCAAACTATCGGAGTGGGTCTTCATCATCAAATATCCTGCGGCAAATATAGGCTACAAATCATCCATATGCAAACCAAATATGACGATTTTGACAAAGCTATTACAACCTCATTTAAGTCGAAAGATCATGGTCTAAAGAAATTATAAAACTACAACCCTTTGTCTTGCAGTTATGATATGGTAAAGTCTTTTGATCATGGGTTGGTCTTATTTGACAAAGTTCTTATTGATATGCTGGGTCTTATTGCTACTATTTTAATGTAAACCAATGATAAAGCTCACTTATAACCTAACATTTTTCCAAATTCTTTGAAGACCTCAGAATACCTAAAGTTTTTGAAAATATCTTTATTGGTCTTGTTTAAAACATTTACTTCTTTTGATTTTAGAATCATATAAAACTGGAAAAATAGAGATTTTCTAACTGATGGAAAAAGAAGCTTTCAAATCACTCTCCTTGCCAAAAAACATTTCAATAAATTGTTATGCGGCTTAGCAAAAGATTGGATGATATTATTGTATATTATTGGAATATTTTATCATCCTCACGCAAAACTTTAAGTAGATCCAATTAAATTTATGGCTCTTCAACTTATTAAAAAAACAATACCAAATAATCTAAAAATAAGTAGGAATGTTTTTTAAATCTGCCTTTCGATTTTTTAATATAATATTTCAAGGTTTTTTGGCTACTTTTTAACCTAATCAAAAAAAAAATTAAATGGGCAGTATGTGAAAGGTCTTACACCAAGTCTTGAAGACTTTTTTGAAGGTTATCAATTTCTATTGCAACCTAAAAGTTATGGGAATACTAAAAGGAACCCTGACCGGGCGTCCTCTTTGTTTCCCTGGGGTCATATTGGGTAATTTACCAATAATTCTTGCGGCTTCTTTCTCAAGATTTTTATCTGGTCCTCGCATTCTGATGTTACTAATAGATCCATCTTTGGCAATGATAAAATTCACATAAACCCTTCCTTGAATTCCCATCTCTTGAGCAATTTCAGGATAACGAAAGTTTTTTCTTATATGTTTATTAATCTTCTCCTGAAAACATTCTCTTCTTTTGGATTTAGCAACCCTCTCACATCCAGGGAATATAGGCACGTCTTCAATCACCGCAAACGGAATATCGACGTCTTCAAAATCATCTTCAATCTCTACCTCCTCCACCTCTACGATTTCTTCTTGATCTGTCTCAGTAGATTCAATTACAGTTTCTTCCACCTCTTCCTCATCTTCTACAACCTCAATGACCTCGGGAGCAGGGGGTGGGGGTGGGGGTGGGGGTGGAACTTTAATTTGTTCTGTGATAGGAATTTCCTCATCATCATCGTCATCAACATTCAATGCCTCATATCCATAGCCATTTCTATCGTAAGTCTTCCATTCGATGGCTTGCCATGATAAAAAAAGAATAGAGGTTAATCCTATTACAAAATAAAGGCTGCTATTTTTAGTTAAATCAGCTTTTTCGTTTTTTTTGGGTTGCATTTTATAGGCTATATTTAGTATGCTAAGCTAAAAAAAAATCAATAATAAACAAGGTTTTTTATGAGGACAATTTTCTATGTTTGAGTTAATTGCTTGTATTGATCTGCGTCCAATAAATTTTTGATTTGAGAGGTATTATCCATTTTTATTTTAATCATCCATCCAGAGTCATAGGGTTGTTCATTTACTGCCTCAGGGTTATCTTCCAGATCAGAATTAAACTCCAAAACCTCACCACTTATTGGCATGAATAGATCAGAAACTGTTTTGACTGCCTCTACCGTTCCAAAAACTTCTTCTCGATCCAAAGTTTCCCCTACAGTTTCAATTTCAACATATACTATATCTCCCAATTCTCGTTGGGCAAAATCTGTGATACCAACGATAGCAATTTCTCCATCTAACTTGACCCACTCGTGGTCGTTGCTGTATAGGAGATCGGAGGGTATATTCATTAATATAAATTTTGATAATAAAAGCAAAGTAATACAATTCAATTTTAGTTTCCAAAATTATATCGTATTGTAATACCCGATCTGATTGAGGTCTGAGGGAAAGCAGTTGAAATAGCAAACTCAGAGAAATTATGGTCATAGAAAAGCAAGCTGGTCAAATTCTTTGACAGGTTGTAACCTGCTGAAAATTTTATTGACATAATCGTTTGTCCAGCAGTTACCTGATTGTTGTCATATTCTAAGTTTCTTAATAAAGTTATGTTTTTTCGATAAGAAAAATCCGCTTTCAAATTAAGATCTCCACTTAACATGACCCTTCTTCCTCCCAAATTTGTTCTTATTCTCAAGTCTTTTAGGCGGTAACCCATACCTAAGATATATTCATTTCCACTTTGTTCGGTTAATAGACTGTTGTCTAAACTCAGTGATAAACTTCGGTCTCTCCTCATTTCGGCAAGTATTTTAAGGGAATTCTTAAATTCTACATCAAAACGTATCAAAGGATTGAATTGTTCCGCCAAATTAATGTTGGAATAAAACCTTGAGGTCATGTAGTTACCCAATTTGTCTTTGAGGAGGGGTTGAGTGGGATCGTATTCCAAATTGGTTTGATAATTCGTAAGTGTATAACTCGAACGATAACCGTGTGTTAATGAAAAACGATTGAAAATTTTGGCCAATGATTTTATTTTTGATAGGCCTGTATACTTAAAATTCCAGTTAGGTAAAGGCATACCTTGAATCGGATCAAAAGATATTTTATCAGGATTTGTTCCAGAATATGCTGAAATGAAGGAGGCTGTCAAAACAGTTTGATGGTTTTTACTAAAGCCCTCGGGGAAACCATTTTCGTCACGATTGGTAAGTGAAGTCCCACTCTGAGCAGCAAGACGGTTGGCAATAATCAAGCGGTTTTCTCTAAAATTTGTAAAATTTTTATTTATTATGTTAGTTCCACCTGAAAATGCAGTTTTGATCAAAATGGTAGAAATTCCAAAATTTCCATATTCACTGGTGTTTAGGGCGATATAGTTCAAATCTTGGACTTGATAGTTTTCAGATAAGTTGTTTGAGTAATTACGCTCTGCATTCAAATCAATAGTTAAGTCTTTCAAAGGGTTGATTTGAGCAGAGATATTGAGTTTACTGTTATGGACTTGAACAAAAGGCTCATTGAAATTGGGGAAGTTAGTTAACCAACCTCTTTTGGCGACTTCATATCGGACATCGGCTTGGCTTCCAAAAGTAAAACCAAAGTTGGGGTCAAGTGTCCCCATAAATCCTACGTTGGGTAAGTAACCGGGAATGACTTTTCCATTATTCTCTGAATAATTGAATTGGGCTCTTTTGATCGAAGAAAGCAAATCAACAAAGTAGGTAGCTCCTTTCCTAAAGGCACTTTTTTTTGGTTTATTCTCTTTTTTTTGTGATTGAGGATTATCTGTGGTACCTCCTCTAGCAAATGGCTGATCAAATGGGGATTTTTTGGATTTTAGTCCCAAAATGGTATAGAGTTTATCGAAGGAAATTGATCCTGTCAAAGTTTTGGTATTGGCATTTTGAATTGCATTGACAACACCTAATTGCTGACCTTCTTCACCTGTAACAGCTGCCATGGCGTTGGAACCTCTTTGCCAACTAAAATCACCCGTATAGTTATAATTGGCATCAATAAAATTCAAAAAGGGTATTAATCTTATTGGTATTTTATAGTTCAAGGAAAGAGACTGAAAATGTCGGTCAGTTTGACCTGTATCCCAGATCCCATTCCAGATATCCAAACTTTTATTCACCCTTCCCAAAGGATTATTAGGGTCTTTTTCAAAGAAATTTCTGACTATGTTGTTGTTGGAGGCAGTAAAATTAAATCGCAAAGAACGGGTCAGATTGTGACTTAGAGTGTAAGACCAATCAAATAAGTAATTCCTGAGTTGTAGGTTTGGTAGGGGAATTTGTCGGGCAGCATCAACCCCCTCCATGTATACCTGCCTGAAACGCTGACTGCTGAAAGATCGATTGATATTGGAGGTGATTTCTATGTTGCTGGGAATCAAATTGAAATTCAGTTCTCTCAACCATTGCCAATATAACTTTCCATTTAAACCACTGATTTTTCTAAATGGGTTGATTTCCAGTTGCTTGAAAGAATGTCCGTAGTTGACTCCCAACTGTAGGTTTTTATCGGTTTGATTTTTTATTTCATAATCCTGGTGATATAACTCATTGTAAGCGTATGAAAAATCAAAATTTTCAGGGCTGAAGAAACGTGTCGGTTTGTTGCCTGTTTTATTTTTTCGCACACCAATCAAACTGATACTTTTTCTGAGGGTATAGTCAATGGCCTGATCGTTTATGGAATCTCTTTGTGAATTTCTTATGGAGTTATCCAATCGGTCTTGAAACAAAATATCTTGATAAAAAGGATCATACTCTGGTGTAATAAAGGTTTCTCCTATATTTAGGTTAAGGGGTATTTGCAACCCCCACTTTTCAGGCATTAGTTTTCCCAAATTTATGTTCGTCACTAAATCGTACTGTTTCATATCCTCCCGATTACTTTGATTGGGGGTCTGGTCTATGGATCCAAAACCAATGGTTGAGATCCGTGCTGTGGCACCAACATTAGCCAAATCAGCAAAATTGGCATCCATAGCACCTACGGCTGCCCACCCTCCTTTTGAATCGATTCCTGCTATTCGCAATTCATTAAACCATACTTCCCCGCACAGGTCGTCTCCCAATTGATTGGAGGGGTTTTTTACCCCTATCATTAAGGTCTTGATTGATCCCAGTGAAGGGTTCCCCTTAACTGCAAATTTGTATTTCTTGAATCCAGGCAAGGCACTGATTGGAGAGAACTCGCTCACAGGATTCATTTCCTCATCAAAATAGGAAACTTTACCCAAACCGGAATTGTTAATAGCGAATGCTTTTAGTTTTGACAGTAATTTAATGGGTACTTCCAAAGCATTTGATTCTGGTTGCCAAACTTCATCAGCAGTAAATTTATTTGACGAACTTTCTTTGTAATCAGTTGGTTTGAGTGGAATTTCAACTTGATAATAGTTGTCCAAGAAGTCTGTACCTAACCGAATAAATGCAACCAAACGTCGATCATAATCTTCAGCTGTACCTTCTCCAGGTAAAGGTTTCTGACCTACTATGGATTCGGCATGCAAAAACATTTTTAAGTTTTTGTATTGTCGAATATCAACATTCACGTTTTTAAAAACGGCCCTATAGTCCATCGGTTGAAGATCACATATTCTGAGGGTCATGGATTGTTCATTTTGTCTAACTATGGTGTTGTTGTTGTTGATTTGTTCTCTTTGAATGTCTGGTGGTAATACATAATTAATAGGAATTCTGTTTTCGTTTTCTAAAATATTTACGGTACTGATATCTACAGTTGTATTGTTATTTTTAGGTAGATTTTTATTTAGTTTTTGGTTATATCTTCGCCAATCTCCCCTAACCAAATCTAAGGTGCCAAATCTTAATACAACAGGCTCTGAGAAACCTTTGAGTACCATTCGCATAAAACGTATGGAACGCAAATCTTCGATATTGTTAATGGCTTCAAAATATTCAGCAAATTGCGTGTCCTGGTAATAGCCCTTCTGAACAGGTATTTTGAATTGAATCCACCGAGTAGTGATCTCGTCTCCATTAGGAACAGATACTCTTACATTTTCACGAACATCGGTAATAAAAGGATGGTTGCCAACCCCCATTGATTTTGAGATGGGAACACGGTATTCAAAGTAGCTGTCGATGGTGTTCATACTTTGATCTCGGTTAATATCCTCAGAATCTGGTTCAGTGGTGTTTCCTCTGTTGGTGTCAGAAAATGCGACGGGAGAGTTACCTTGGGTTCCGTTGTAATTTTTATATCTTTCCAATACACCTCCCTTTGCTGACACAAAAAATTGGTAGTTGTCTCCTGCAGGGTCTTCCTTATCACCATTGGTATATACCAAGCCCTCCTCAATATCATCCAAACCGTCAAGCCCTAAATCTTGAGCCTGCCTATCTTCGGGAATTGTATTAAAAGCATAAAGCAGTGATTGGGTAGAGGGAACCATTCCCCAAGATGTTTCATGTGCTAAAAATTGTGAATTGGGTCCAGGTAAGCCATTTTCAAATTGTTTTCTGCCATCTTTTAGAATGTCTTCCGATATGTTTCCCAAATGGAAATAAAGCTCTCCTAAATCATCTTCTATCGTTGATAGTTCACTAAAAGTATCCAAGAGCCAAAACTCGATAAATTCCACATTAGACTGTTCAAAATTAGTAGCATTAATGGGTCGCATGATACCCGCCCAGTTTTCAGCTCGATCTTTTTTAAATTCATCCTCAGTTACATTGTTATAAGGTCCTTTTTCCTCAGGATAATAGGCTAAATCTAGGGTACTTTGGACTGTTGTAGTTCCTTGTACAAGATCCTGCTCTGGGAAAATCTCTTTTATGAAAATCCTACGAGTGGTGTTTAAGGATATTTCGTCATTATTGATCCCCGAGGGTCTTCCACCGGCATAAAATATTGGGTCAATTGAATACCAAGCGAGTTTTGACCTTCCAAAACCTCTACTGATTTCGTTATTTTTGATCTCTGAGCCTTTAAAATTTTTGTAAGGGACGCTAGAGAGTTTCCAGGAGTTAAAACCCTTGATGTCGATATTGGTTTGTGCCCCTTCAAAATCATCAATATAAACATTGGATTCACCCTGAAGTTGCGTATTTTTTGGTTTTCCTGCAATGAGATTTGCTACTTCTCCTCTGAAGGACAAGATAGAGGGCACGTTGGTATTGATGAAAGGAATTTTATTGACCCAGCGAGTTAAAAACGGGAGTTCGGTAGAAAAATTGGTGTTAAAGCCAATCACGGTATTGTTTACCGGTTCTGTTCCATAGTTTGCTTTTTGAGTTAGTGGATTTTCACTCAAATTCAGCAGTGTCCCTCCAAAAACTACTTTATCATTCACTTTATGAACTATATTGAACCCAGAGAACCTTTTGTTTTGTTGATTGAAAAAAGAGTTGTTTTCTACAGATATGTTAATGGGTACGTTTGAAGCTTGTAACGCAGGATCTAAAATCTTGACCCTACCGATTGCATAATTAACGGTATAGTCAATACCCTCTCGCAAGACCCTCCCTCCAGCTGTAACCTTTACAGATCCCCGCGGAACATTAAAGGCTCCTATGGGAATTCCATCACCTCCCTCGGATTTGTAGCGACCTTTAAGTTGAAATTTATTTTTCTCGGTAGTTTCCAATGCTGCTGCTTTAGTTTTTAAATACATTTCACTGAAAACATATCGTTTCTGGTTGACATTGTAAGTTTCAATATTTTTGTAAAGTTCTTTTTGTGAATTGGGATCATCCAATAACCTAAAAAGGTATTCTCCAAAAGGCTCTATATTGGGGAAAATTATTCTCCCGTACTGCGGTTCTATTGTAACTCCTGGAATATAATCAAAGAATCCGTCTCCCTCAGGTTGTGGGTCTTTATAGAAGTTGAGTTTATCCAAATTGAAAGTATTCAAAAGAACTCTGTCGTCCATATTCTCAGGCCAAATGGATTTGTCTATGGGAGTCAAATAATTGATTGGTGAAGGATCTGAGTAAAGTATGTTGAGTCTGAAATTTTCCTCTGAAAGCTGGAAAGCACCGGTATTGTAAATATTTTTCATCATCAAATCCCAAATGGGTTGACGAACATCAGTAATATTACTTTTTAGCATTTTGACCACCAAATTATTATTTAAAATACTTTTAGGGCTCCCGTCGGGATTTGTGTCAACAACAGAGGTAGTTTCTACACCACCGTTTGCAAATTCTCCAACTTGGTAGATCTTTCCCTTAAAAGTGTATTGAAAAGCGATAGCTAAAACTTCGTCATTACTTAAGCGCTGATTAAGTGATATGTAACCCAATTGCGGGTGGAGTTTATATTCACTTTGGCTGAGTTTTCTTGCACTTTCCAAAACAGCATAGTCATAACCCTCGTTGAAGCTACTATTGTAGGGGCCAAAAGACTTGGGAATTGAGGCAATATCGCGAATGTCAGTACTTAAAATCCCTTCCTTACCAATAGCGTCAGGATCCAATCGGTTATTTTCATTAGCAGGTGGGCTCGAAAAAACTTTTCCATTAAAAAAATTGGTGATTTTATTATCCAATGTCGTTTTATCGGGATCACTTTCTCCCAAGTCCTGAAAACCTACAATATTTCTAATGTTACTGGTTTGTGACCCTCTGTTCGTAATCCAAACTTCAATCCTTGTAATCTGAATTGGGGAATTGATGTAGGGATAGTTTTTAAGGAATTTATCGTAATTATCCCTAAAATATTGGGCCAAGAAGTAGTGACGGTCTTCCTCATAGTCAAGGGCAAAAATACTGAATTCTTGAAGGGTCCCCCCTCCTTGAGCGATTACATTCTGAGATTGTGACCTTTGTTCTGAAAAAACAGCCGAAATGGTAGTTTTTCCAAATTTGAGATCAGTTCTTACTCCAAATAGACTTTGAGCGCCTTGGATGAGGTTGCTGTTTAAGGGCATGCTGATATTTCCTATACTGATATTTTGTAAAATAGCATCCTCTGTAACCTTACCATTGAGATAATCAGTAACATTGTTTCCTAATCCCATTAGGTTTTGATTTGAAAAAGAATCGGCTTTTGCTTTTAGATTTAGAATTTTTTGCTTGGCTTCGTCGTAGGTACTCTGAAAATCGCCTATTTTTTGTTGTATAGCACCTGCTTTTTGAGTTATATCCTTGGTAGCAGACAAAAATTTATCCGCACCAGATCTCAGCAGATCCCCCTCCGCATTTACTGACTCGGGGATAATGTCTGAAACCTCTGCTAACTGTGGTGGGTTAAATTCAATTTTGACCAAGTTTTGAAAGTCAAAAGTGGACTCCGTATCATAATTTGCAGTGATTTGTAATCTGTCTCCAATTTTACCCAATAAACTAAGACTGATTCTTTGGTCAAAATCAAAACCGAAACTTCTTCGGTTTCTAGGAGATGCTGCCGGATTATCGTTTTTTTGGTACCTTACCCCGAGGTCTATTCCCACAGATCCCTGTGGAACGATATCGATAAGGTTACTTCCAAAAATAGATTGAAAAAATTTGCTGTTAATATAAACCTCCGGAAGAAGGTTTTTTTGGGTTTCAGTCAAATTTTCGGCATTACCACTAAGCGCTGCTATTTTACCTTGAAAATATCCTTTCATCTGTTCAGCAAGCACCATGGCCTCGAACTCTTTTGGGGATAATACCATAGGTGCATTAATAGGATAACCCTCTATGGTCTCGGTATAAAGATACATCCCCGTTTTGGGGTTATAGGTGTACTTTGAGCTAATACCCTTATACTTTGTATACCGAGATTTGGACAAATCATAGCTGCTTTCTACTTGTCCCCACAGAGAAAAACTGCAAAACATCAGTAGGGGCAGCAGTAAAAAATTTAAATCTAAATATTTGTTCTTTTTTTTATAGATCAAAGAGATTTAAAGTTTATTCAAGGCAGATTTAATCAACTCCTCGACTGTGCTGTCGGGGTCACCCTGAATGAGTTTATCAACAACTTTTTCAGAGGCTTTTCTTGAATAGCCAAGCACCTCTAATGCTGATAACGTTTCTTCTTTGATTGTATTGCTTTTAA
>JAYPMF010000033.1:6903-17290 GCA_038129785.1 Flavobacteriaceae bacterium | reverse complement strand
CCCAAACCATTTGCACAAGCATCAAAAAAATTACCATCGCGATCTAGGGTAAAAAAATGTTGAGAAAATTCAATAAGGATACCAAAAATGAATGCTACGGTAGCTCCTAATAAAACAGAATTTTTGACTATAATTTCTAAACTGAACATTTTAATTAAAATAAAACTAAACACAGCATAAAACAAAAGATGTCCAACTTTATCTTGGTTTTCAAACCAAGGGTTACTTGAATTATCACTTATTGGGTTAAAAAAACTAAGGTAAAGAATTAATCCACTCCAAATAACGGAGAGAAAAAGCCAAAAATAATTTTTCATACTAAATTAGGAGTAGATATAATTATCTTTTCAAATATATAAAACCCTTTAATGGCGGCTGTCCATTTCTTAAATCTAAAATGTAAAAATACGTCCCCTCTGGTAAATTTTGTTCATGCGAGTTGGAATAGGAAGTTCTTGATTCACCATTCCAATCGTTTTGATATGGTGCTTCACTAAGAATAAGGGTCTCCCAACGAGAGTAAATCCTAAGGTTGTGATTAGGAAATTGCCCCAACCCCTCTATAACCCAATTATCATTTACTCCGTCATTATCTGGTGAAAAAGCATTAGGTATATTCAGGGATTGATATCTCAGAGTTGTTTCTTGTGAAAAGTTTGATTGATTACAGGAAAAGTTTTTTGAGCTTATTGCAGCTCTAATCTTAGATTCTACCAATGATTCTTTTGGGTTAAGTAAAACTAAATTTTTGGAATTAATCCCTGTAAATGCTTCAGATGTTTCCAAATCTTGCCATTGTGTAGCAAAGGGTTCCAAAATTTGCCATTGAATATCAAACATTTGGCTATTCTCAATATCTATTGTTAGTTTCATATCTTCATGAGGAATGACAATCATAGATGATGGTGGCTGCATTAAAAATTTTGGACTTCTGGGTAATTCTAAATAGTCTAATTGACCGGAGCTGTCCCTATCTTCAGCTGTAATATAGCCAGAATTTGAGATGACTCTACCGAAATCGTCAACCTCCACTGGACTGCTTCCTAGGATTCCATCTTGATCAGGATCTTCAAATCCTGCCTCTTTAACATCAAAACATCCATCTCCATCACTGTCCAAATCCCTGTTGTTTGCAAGTCCGTCTGAGTCAAAATCGTCATATGTTTCATCTGTATCCAAAATACCATCATTGTCATCATCTAGGTCAATATCGTTTGGTACACCATCTTGATCACAATCGAGATCAGATGTAATTATTAGGCTTATACTAGCATTCAAAAAATCACAGTTATCATTAGGATCGGTCATATCTATGGCTTCTTGAACATTTGTCACGCCATCTCCGTCAATATCAGCGTCACAAATGTCTCCAATACCATCTCCGTCTAAGTCTAGTTGATCAGGATTAAATTCGAGAGGACAATTGTCATAGACTTCATGAAGACCGTCATTATCATAATCTACGTCATTGTCTTGATTTATTAAATCAACAGTAATTAAGTCAGCAGTCAAATAATCAGGATCAGTGCTTGAGGGATCTACAGAAATTAATAGTTTGGTCAAAATATCACCATCAAAAAGGTAATCATCTACTCCGATAAGAGTTATGGGTTGTGGATCATCCCAATTCTGGGGGGTAAAGGTCAAAAAAGCTTTATTTAGAGCTAACTCAGTAGGATCGGGAATTGTAAAACTAATAATAACATTGGCATTGGGTTGAGCATTCAATTTAATTGATAAAATCGTTGAAGAGTTTGATTCACTTAAGGGGTATGAAAGTTTGTAAGTGGTAGTAACATTTCCAGGCTCAGCGGGAATCATTGGAATAATTGCACCACTGAGAAGAATTCCTGGAAAATCATTGTCTATATTAACCAAAATCAAATCTGCCACTGAGGAGTCATTCAATTGGTCATAAGCTGTATCAACAGACTTAGGATCTCCTGTTACAAAGTTTACTTGCTGATTTCCGTCTAATAAAAAATCATCCAAACCATAAAGTGTGAGTATGTTGGACGTTGGATCATCCCAATATTGGTTCTCGATAATGATCTCTGTTTCAAATAAAGCTATCTCATCAACATTATTTTGGAGAACAACAGGTATAGTAACATCTTCATCACCCATGGGCATTGTATTTAGTGAAAAACCAACCCTTACTTGATCACCATTTTCATTGGTTTGATTGTCTTTATCTAATAGATGGACTAACACTCCAGCAAAATCATTGTCCTGATTTATCATTTGTACGTTAGCTATACTTGCAGGAATTATGTTCCCAAAATTAGGATCTGTACTGGAAATAGCAGTGACAAAAATATTATAATTAATAGCACCGTCATTGACGGGAATTAGGTCGTCAATACCATTGACCGTAATGACTTGTGGCTGATTCCAATTGGTAGTTGAAAATACGATTGTAGAACTTGAAAGGTCGCCCTCGTTGATATTAGAACTTGCCCAGTTAACCTCGACTGGCGCAGAGGGGACTGCACTAAGGCGAACAGAAAAGCTTGCTAATGAACCATCCTCGCCACTTAATTGGTCAATCGTATCAATGATGATTTGGGCAATATCATTATCAATATTGATAACATCAAGATGTTGGGAGGGCTCGGTCAAAAAATTGGGGTCGGATCCATTATCGACTGAGACTATAATTTTGGTTAGCTGATCTCCGTCAATAACCATATCATCCTCTCCAGATACCAAAACCGTTTGAGGAATATTCCAATTCATTGGAGTAAATTGTAACTGTTGGGAATTTGAATCTACACTAACTTCTCCAGCATCATTAGAAGTAACATTCATAAAGACATCACTATTAGGTTTGATATCCAAAACAACAGTGAAACTAGCTATATTTTCATTTTCACTCAGATTGTTTGAGATAGCGCCAACAGAAAATCCAGGCTGATCGTTGTCTAAATTTCGAAAGATTAAATCTGCTATATCAAACTCCTCCAAATTATCATAAACCATATCAGCTGAGCTGGGGTCTGCAGTTTCTAAAACCAAGAAAATATCTCCATCAATCAATGCGTCATCCTGACCTGTTATAGTAATTTGATTATTAAAGGGTTTGTTCCAATCTGCATTTAAGATGGTAACTGATGAAGCTGATAGTGATACTTCTCCTGGATCTCCAGAAACTGACAATCCAAAGTTTACGTCAGCTCCACCAAAGGGTTGAGAAAGTAAATTGAACTCAACGACAAATGAACTCCCATTTTCATCTGTTACTGGAGATCCACCTACAACGGTCAATTCAATTCCTGGTCCTAAATTATCTTGATTAATAAAATCAACATTGTCAACCGAATTACCCTCTAATACATTATAATTTGCATCAGTTGAACTGACATTTCCAGTAATTATTTGATAACTAATATTGCCATCCTTAATCGGTATAGGATCAGGTAAACCAGTAACTATTATGGTTTGTGGGGAATCCCAATTAAAAGGATTGAACTCAACATAGTCAATTCCTAACTGTCCCTCGGTCAGGTCACTCGAGGATAAGTCAATTCTTACAATACCTGATGGTTTAGATAACAGTTTTATAGAGAAAGAAGCTTCATCTCCATTTTCACTTGAAATGTTGTCCAAAACAACAATGTCAAATCCTGCCGAATTAACGTCCAAAATTGATAATGTAACTGTCTTTGCTTCGCCATTAGTAAAGCAGTTTTGGGTCAAGCCAACATTGACCGAAACAGTGGGATAAATGATTTGGTCACCATCCAAGAGTCCATCCTCCATAGGTATTATAGAAACAGATTGAGTAACATTCCAATTGGCAGGAGTGAAGGTTACCTGAGTAGGGGAAACTATTGCCTCAGTAATATCAGGATTGGATATATTCAAAACCACATTAGAGGTAGGTGCTTCATTAAGTGTAATATTAAATAAAGTAGAGGAATCCGTCTCACTGAGGTTAAATAACCCCGGTTCTACAGTAAAAACTTTTGGAGGTTCCATATTGAGCAAAGCTATATCGGAAATAACAGGGTTGCAGAGATAATTTCTTTTGGCCACAGTAACACGATAGGAGGTGTTATCTAATGAATTATCTGCAGGAGTTACTGTCATGACAGAGGAGCTAGTATTGCTATATGTTCCATCGTCACTCAAATCAATCCAATCGGTCCCATCAAATATTTGCCATTGTAAAACGGGTTGAGATAGATCAGTTTGTACTTCAAAATTCGCACTACCCCCCAAACAAATACCTTGCACATTTGGGTGTGTAATGATGTTAGCAGCCAAAGCCGCGCTTCCCACCTCCTGAAAGTCATAGATTCCAGAGAGATCTGCATCTCTTGGCACAACATATCCATCATAACCAGCAACCAGACCTTGAGAAGTTACCGTTACAGGAGAAACTCCCAAAATACCGTCAGGTAAAGGATCGCTGTCCGTAAAACCTGCTTCAATAACATCTGAACAACCATCACCATCACTTTCAAGGTCATAGAAATCAGCAGTACCGTCTCCATCAGTATCTAAGAAATTTTGATGTAATAATAAATTCCAATTAAAAACTGAAGTCGTTACTCCACTGTTAACATGAGTTAGAGTAAGGCTTTGCATATTTTGACCTAAAAATGAAAAAGTGGGACTTGTTGTAACTGAGCTATTAAACTTGAACCTTATTTCATTTGAGGAATGAAGTGTAAGGCCACTTTCGTAGTCATTATCAAAGTTAGTGTCAACCAATAAATCATTATTTGGATTTAAAAGGGAGATGCTCTGGCTTACTGAACTTGTTGATATGATAAATGACTCGCCATTCAAAAATGAATGATTTTTATTAAGGCTATGAATTAATTTAAAATTTACCTTATCAATAAAGTTCCATTCTATTTGGTTTTGATTCCCACCGGAGGCTAGAGAGGAAGTAATTTCCCCAATTCCAGTTTGAATTATAGAACTATCGGAGGCAATTACGCTTGACACTGTGTATGCTCCTCCAATAGTTATAGTTGATGTTTGGATAATCAAGGGATCGTTAAGATCGGAAATGTCTAGTTGATAATTGCCTAAAGATTCGAAAGAATTAAAAATTCCGTCATTATCCAAATCCAAATCGATGTTATCATTAATACCATCCCCATCGAAATCTGGCGGGCAATTGCTCACTACGGCTGGTTTGGAATACGCAACATTTGTTATAACACCATCACATGTTTTTTCAGCTCTAATTCTGTAGGACCCTGGAGCACTAGGCAAATAAGGGTTTATGCTAACTCCAATATCTACATAACCACTCCCATCATTATAGAACCATTTAAAGCTATCATATACATCCAAACCTGTTGCTCTCAATTGCACGTTGGGCAAACATACTTCTCCACTTAAAACAGGTGACTCAATAATTGTTTCCGGAGCAGAAGTGAAACCAGAGTAAAAACCTCCAGAAGTTGCCGCTCCATTTTGGTTGTAATATGAACAATAAAGTTCTTCTGTTGAATTAATGGAAACATTTCCCTTTAGATCCTCAATAATATAGGCTTTATAATTAGCGCCCGATACAATCTCTGGACCCGTAACGCTAACGCCACCATCAAAACTTGAATCGTCTAGCGATCTATTAGTATTTGCTTCGTCTGAAAAAGTAACAGATGCTGTCTGATTGGTCACAATGGTTACAAATCCTGGGAAATTAGCTGTTCCAATTTTATCAATAAAAGGAATATTGTTTACTTCCCCCTGACTTTGACAGGAAAGTGGAGGAACAAAAAACATTCCTTGGTTTGCTTCACTGGTTGTTCCACCAATACCCTGCCAAGCATAAACATTTTTGGAAGCACTAACATATAGTGTTCTATTTGATCCTCCATTTCTATATTCATTTCCCTCTATTAAAACATAGTCCCCGGCTTTAGCTAAATTGGCAAATACAACTGATAAATCCCCATCTAGGTAAATATCAGTGTTATCCTCGTGGGCTACTATTAGAATGTTCTCCCATCCATCTGACCCACTGCCTCTAACAAAAACGTATTCATTTCCTATTTTGTCAGCACCAACGAGTTGGTCAATTCCATAATCTCTTCCCCCTCCGTTATGAAAACTTCCATTAGCAGACCCACTGTTTACTACAATGGGTTTGTCTGATTCTATCGAAAGACCTATTAATCCATCTCTGTTAGCAATGGCGTTTTCAGCCTCTGCAGCAATTAGATAGGTTTCCCCCTTATCCAAAGTAAAAGTTTGTGAAAATGTTCCTGTACCCCCGGGAGAGGCAATACCAGCCAAGTCCAAAGCTTTATCCAAATTATCTACCACAACTTGGGTGTTATTTTCAGTTGCCATCATTGAGACAAAATTTAAATAATTGGAGTTACTGTTATTGGCTCCAGGATTCTGACTTGTGTAGGTTCCAGATCTAAAAGAAGTTCCCAATGCAGACAAGCCTTTACTTACCAATGCTCCAGCTTGATCAGGTGAACTATCACCACTTCTACTTGCTCTGAGTCTTAAAGCTACATATATGGGAGAATCTGCAGTAATAATATATCCTTTATCATCGATAATCCTACCTCCATAAAATTGTGAATTTACAATCGCAAAGTTGGTAGGTCCCGAACCGATTAAATGTACATTTGGAGATGAATTTGAGACAACATCTGAAATAATGCTACTAAATGCAGCTCCGATGGGGGTGATTGAATAATTTATATCATTATTTGAAGGTGAAGAAATATAAATATACTGATCGAGGGGATATGCATTTGAATTTACTGCTCCGTGAGCAGCAATTGGAGGGATATAGTGAACCTTACTTAGCTGAGCAAAAAGGAATTGAACAGTCAACAGGCCCATAAAGGAAAACAAATTCCTAAAAAAAACAAAACTCATTTTATAATTTTATCTTGTTTTATTGGTTTAGGGCAGCCTTTTAAAATTACTGATTTAAATTGTAATTTAAAACTAACCCGCTTTTTTATATATGTTCACAATGAGATTTTAAATATCATATTAATTATTTAATATATTTATTTACATGAAATTGGCCATTTCTTCTTTTATCGGTTTTTTGATACTTCTTTGTATTCCCTCAACCCTTAAAGGACAACAAGAGTTGACATTCTCTCAGTATATGTTCAATCACCAAAGTCTAAATCCTGGCTATGTTGGTTCCAAAGATTATACTCAACTTGCGGTACTTCACAGAACCCAATGGATGAATTTTCCTGGTGCCCCTGAATCTCAGGCTTTTACTTTCAATCATAAAATGACTTCCAAAAACATTGGTTTCGGATTTTCCGGTGTAAATGATAGAATTGGACCGACCAGCACTAGTCGAGTAGGGATTGATTTGGCCTATCACCTTCCAATTAATGATGCATTCCTGGCTGTTGGTATTAAAATAGGAATGACTAATTTTAATTTCGATGAAAACATCATTGAAACTAATACCCCTAACGATTTAGCATTTTCTTTTGATGATGAAGGAAAGTTTTTATCTAATATAGGTTTTGGGCTCTACTATCATCGGCCACGGTGGTATGTTGGATTTTCAGTGCCTTGGTTTATAGAGAACGAAAATTTCAACACACAAAAGCATTATTATGTAATCTTGGGAGGACTGCTAAATATTTCAGATAGTTTTGAGGCAAAACCCAGTGCATTGTTCAAGCATACCCAAGATGCTGCTTTCGCCTACGATTTGAGTATCCTCATATTATATAATGAGCTTTTTTGGATTGGTCCGCAAATAAGATCTACGCTGGAAACAGGAGTTCCAAGCAATGAATTTGGGGGTGGATTTGGACTTATTGCCGGTATAAATATTAATAAAAGTATTTCTTTAGGATATTCCTATAATACTTCAGCATTGGGAAATGTGATTAGTAATAACCATGCTACCCACGAAATTATGTTACGCTTTGATTTGATCCCTGCTCTTAAATCTGCACTTCGTTCACCTAGAATATTTTAATTATGAGAACCCTAATGCTGCTACTCGGATTATTTTTTTGTCATGGTTTAATGGGACAAAATTCTACCAGAAACAATCGTATTTTGGAATGGGCGGATTATTATTTTATGAATAAAGACTTCGATAAAGCATTTTCTCTCTACTCTAAAATGGGAGAATCCTTACCTCTTCGGTCGAGAAGAAACTTTTCCAAGGTTTATGCTCAAAGGGGGCAACTACAAGAGGCAGCAAGAACCCTAAAACCCTTGGTAGACTCCGATTCTGCCTTTGTAAAAGATTACTACTACTTTGCTTCTTATCTTACCAATAATGAAAAGTTGAGAGATGAATACCGAAGAAAAGCCATTCGGTTACCTATAGAAGAATACTCCCATAAACCTATTGATACCATTAATCCCTCATACAAATTGGTTCCCTTAGCTCTCAATACAGAGGGAACGGAATTCGGAGCCCATGTGATTAATTTTAATGATAAAAATTTATTGATATACACGAAAAATCAATCTAAAGAGTTCACTAAAGGTTTAAGTAAAAAAATTCTTTCAAGAACCCCGATATACAATCTATACAAGGCAGAGTGGGACTCCAAAAATCTTCAAGCCCAATCACCAAAAGCTTTTGAATTAGGAATAAATTCTGTATTTCAAGATGGACCTTCGAGTTGGGACGGCCTTAACGAAATTCTTTACTTGACAAGGAGGTCTAAAGGTTACCAAAAACAAAAAACTATTCAGCTAGACCTTTACAGCTTCACATATAAAAATAATAAAAAACCAATTGCACAAACCCTCCCATTCAATCTGAAAGGTTATTCAACTATTCACCCAGCTGTCAATTTACAAAATCAAAGGTTATATTTTTCCAGTGATCGTCCTGGTGGGTTTGGAGGGATGGATTTGTATTATGTTGATATTTTGGGTGACGAAAAATATGGTTCGCCGGTCAATCTTGGACCAGATATCAATTCCACTAGAGATGAAGTTTTCCCTTTTGCATACGGCAAAAATCACCTTTTTTACAGTAGTAAAGCTGATGATGGAAGCTTATCTCTCAAATTGGCCGTTAACACCATCGATGTCAGATGGTATGTGATGAATTTACCCGCACCATTTCAAAGCAACCTAGATGATTTTTCCTTTTCACTCAATGATCAACTTGAATACGGTATGATGAGCTCAAATCGTAACATTGATAACTTAGAAGACGATATTTATGTATTTAAATTCACACCCAAATTATCAGGTGTAGAGGATCAATATAACTACAACCCCATTGACACGTTAATCATATCTCAAAATGGGGTTCTAAAAAATGACAACCTACAAATGTTGAGATATGACCCACTAACATCTTTATTTTCAAAAGAAGCTGAGCTTGTCAGTGATGTCCATCATGGAACACTGAAACTCAACAATAATGGTTCATTTCTATACAAAAATGAGGATCCTTCAAAGGTTAAAGATTCTTTTTCCTACATCATTAAAAGTAAATACGGTAAATCCTCATCTATAAAGGTTGTACTTATGCGTTCTGAAGTTTCAATTGAAAAATTAACTTCAAGTATGGAAAAAACTTTTTTGCCTATTTTCTATGACTTCAACAAATCAAATTTATTAAAAGACTACAAGGATCGCGTTGATACTTTAGTTGCCGCTATGAAGGAAAATCCGGATATGATTGTAGAGGTAAGTTCATATACTGATTGTAGGGGAAGTAAAGATCACAATTTAAAGCTCTCTCAAAAAAGGAATCAAATCATCATTGACTATGTCAGTAAACAGATCGGAAAAAGCGAGAGAATTTTTGGAAAGGGATATGGAGAAAATACTATGTCTGAAAATAATACTTTAGATTATTTAATTGTCGGAGGTTCCTTTAAAGATTTAAATAATGCTCTATATCACCAAAAAAAATATCAGGACCTAGGATATGAAATCATTATCAATAAGACTGAAAAAGATCAGTACCATCTTATTCTAGGACAGGCAAATACTTTTTCCAGGGCCCAAAAACTGGCAAAAATAATTAGAAAAAAAGGTTTTCAGGTTTGGATTAATAAATGTAATTGTTGTAAACTATCTGAGAAGGAACATTCTCAGAATAGGAGGACTGACTTCAAAATAATAAATCCGTAAATTTTATATTTTAAGATTTATCCCAACGATCAATTAAATCTGAATTTTACAAATGAGGTTTAAGGTGATTTTTTAAAACATTATACCCATTCTCATTAAAGTGCAGGCCGTCTTGAAGAAAATAGCGTGGGTTAACTTTTCCTGCTTCCATTATATCATCAAAAAAATCAATATGTTTTAAAAAAGTATTTTCCTTAGACATAACCCCCATCGCTTTATTGATTTCAATAATTTTTTCCAATTGTTTGGCTCGCTCCATAGATGGCTTGATACTGAGATTAATTATAGTGCTGACAGGATACTT
>JAYPMF010000033.1:4363-6821 GCA_038129785.1 Flavobacteriaceae bacterium | reverse complement strand
GTCCATCCCAAACTCAAATCATTACCTCCAAGATACAATACAACGGCTTTAGGTGCATCGAAAGTAAACAAACGTTCAAAATGTTGTAAAAGTGAGCCGATAAAAGCGCCTCCAAAGCCGAGGTTTAGAGTATTGGTTTCAGAAAAATCTTCTTCTATGCTTTTCCACAAACGTATGGTTGAGCTACCATAAAAAACTACTAAATTATCTAGATTTTTTTTCTCAATTATCCGTTTTTCAAGTTGGACAATTTCAGATTCAAAACCTTTTTTCTGTGATTGTAGATCACTTACCCATTTTTTATATTTCTCATTGAAGGATGCCACTGCCTGAGGAAGGTTTCTATCGTTCTTATCTGTTATTCCCATATCACTCATAGTAAATGGTGGCTTGATCTCACACTTAAAAGTATCTTTGGAGGCCAATTTATCAAAATTGGCCATAACCAAGGGAACAATCAAAGGCTGAGGGTCCATACAACAAGCCAATCTGAAGATTCCATGTCTAAAGATCCCTGGGGAGTCTCCAGTTTTATATGAATTTCCCTCGGGACTGAAAACCAACCCCGAACCTTGTTTTAAGATTTTCATGGCTTTAGGATAAAAAGCATTGTTGACCGATTTGATCTGATCCTGTCCAAGTCCGGGAGGCAGAAATTTTTTGGCGTATACTCTAATGTATTTTAATCTTTCATAATAAGCCCTGTGATTTTTTTCCTCTGGAAGCGAATGACGTACCACCCGAATGCCCGAATCCTTGTAGTATTTGTACAAAACCATACTGCTTATAAAATGACTGTCAAGTGTGATCTGAAACCCCTCGTCTTCGGTGTAGTAAGAATGGTTGTTAAGATGATTATAAATAAAAATAGAATTCTTTTCATATGGCAAATATTCTGACCCTTTGATTTGGATATTTGTCAGTGAAAATGCCTTGTGAATGAGATCAGTACAGATCTGTCTTGCCTCCATAGGACTAGTAGACGCTGGAGCTTTCGAAACCGAATGGTAAACTCTCTTTAAAGCCGATAGAAATTTCCTGTCTCTTTCCTTAACCTCCATTCCATTTTCATATTTTACAAAATTAAAAACTGGTATCTAGGAATAATTAAATCTCTATGCTCATAACTAAGAATAATGTTTTCTTTAAAAAGATCTCCCGAAAATTGTCAATTAATCAATTAAATGTCAACAGATTGTATAAAATTTTAAAATCACTACAAACATCACTGGCTCAATTCTTTGGGGAATCGAAGCGGTTAACATTACAAAATAATAAATTATGCTTGGGATAATATTTTTAAAAAGTCTAACTATAAAGAGATTATTTATTCTTACCCCAAAAATTTGGTACATTTAGATAATCTTTGTTGAAATGAAAAAACTGTTTTATATATTTTTTTTAGGATGGGGTTTGTCTTTTGCACAAAATACGTTTAATCCAATAAATTTGGCCTCTGAGTTACTCAACGCACTATCTGTTTCCCAAAAAAATATAGTTTTGTTTGCCATTGATGCTCCTGCAAAAACCCGATGGCATTACCTGCCTCACGACTCCTTTGCTCGAGAGGGTCTGCCCCTTTCTGAGATGAACCCGGCCCAGATTAAAAAAACTTATTCCTTACTGGACAACTTCCTCAGCGAAAGCGGTTATGATCAGATGCATCAAATCATCGATCTGGAAAACTACTTGGCTGTTGTAGAAAACAATCCTACTAAGAGAGATTCCAGCAAATATTATATTTCCTTTTACGGTAACCCTGAAAAAGACTCCTTATGGTCTTGGTCTTTTGAGGGTCATCATATTTCTCTAAATTTCACAATTACCCCCGAAGCCATTTCATTTGCCCCGGCTTTTTGGGGGTCAAATCCAGGCATTATACCGGACGGGCCCAATAAAGGGAAAATCATATTAAAAAACGACCACAATCTGGGATTGCAACTGGTGAATTCCCTTAGCCCTGAACAAAGAATTATTACGATGATTAGTTCCAAAACATATGGAGAGATTTTAACAAGTAATCAGGAAGATGTCCAATTCATACAAAATAATGGGATTTCTTATAGCAAACTAAAAATTTCGCAACAGCAATTGCTCAGAAATATCGTTTATCACCACCTCGATCGGATGGAAAAGCCTGTCAATAAAAAAACACGCCAATTATTAGATAACGAAAACTGGGATGAAATTACCTTCAGCTGGGCTGGAAAAACTGAAAAATTAAATCCACATTATTACCGCATTCAAGGTCAAAACTTTTTGGTTGAATACGACAATTCCCAGAATAATGGTAACCATATCCATGCGGTTTGGCGCGAATTCGAAGGCGATTTCGGTAAGGATCTGATTCGTGAACACTATCTTCGGGAAGGGCATTAAGAAAACGCTTGTTTTTCTCTTTTTTGTCAAATTAAACCCTCAGATTTCAGTGTATTTTTTTTGGTAAAGATTTTTTCAG
>JAYPMF010000033.1:0-4353 GCA_038129785.1 Flavobacteriaceae bacterium | reverse complement strand
TTTTCTTATTCAAAAATTATTCTTTCTCTTTCTCCATCTGGCTTTAGAAATAAAATACTTGACAGGTCGTTAAAGTCAATAGAATCGATATCAGATACATCTTTAATTTTTATATTATTGATCTCTAAAAGAACAAATCCTTCATCTATACCATACGCGTATAGGCGTCGATTCATTAATTCCTTGACGATCACACCATGATCCAAACCGAAGTATTCCTTTTGTTCAGAATTGATGTTTTTGAGATACATTCCTAAAAATTGAGCAGTATTCGTCTTTTTTAGAGTTACGGTGATTTTGTTTTCGGAATTGTCTCTGCTGAAGGTTACCTGAACTTTTTCACCAGGTCTTTTGGTGGAGAGATAACCTGTCAAATCGGAGAAGGTATTGATTTTTACATCATCAACTTTTTTGACAATATCCCCGCTTTTTAAACCAGCCTCAGAAGCTCCCATTCCCTCAATCACCTCGCCGATAAGGAAACCTTGTGTTTCATTAATATCGAATTTTTCTGCCAATTCAGCATTAATTGCACTACCGGAGACACCAAGTAGGCCTTTCTGAACATTTCCATACTCGATAAGATCCTCAAATACTTTTCTGACAATATTACTGGGTACAGCAAATGAATATCCTACAAAACCCCCCGTAATAGAGGAAATTGCGGTATTAATCCCTATCAACTCACCATTGGTATTGACCAATGCGCCTCCGCTATTTCCCATATTCACAGCGGCATCGGTTTGGATAAAAGATTGATTTTTGCTATCTCTTTCGTTGAGGTCTCTAGACTTGGCACTTATGATCCCAGCAGTTACAGTAGAATTGAGGTTGAAGGGATTCCCTACAGCCAGTACCCATTCTCCTACACGAGCTAATTCCGAATCACCGAACGGAATAAAGGGTAACGACTCATTGGTTTTTATTTTCAAAACTGCCAAATCTGTGGCTGGGTCTGATCCAATTATCTCTGCCATATAGGTCTTGTTTTTGTTAGAAGTGACCTCAATTTCGGAGGCATCCTCTATCACATGATAATTCGTGATAATCAGTCCATCTGGGGAGACAATTACACCTGAACCTGTACCTACTCTTTTTTCATCAAAGTCATCGCCATAAAATTTTCTCAACCAACTTGAGACATTTCCTTTTTGGATGCTGGTGTTTTTAACGTGAACTACAGCATTGACTGTTTTTTCAGCTGCTCGGGTAAAATCAGTCATTTCTGCAGCGACCTTATTGGAATTGAAACTGTAAGTTGTTGGAATTAATTGAGCTTTCTCTTTCTCTACAATTTCGATTTTCTCATTCGAGAAATAATCATAAGCTACCAATGTCGTCAATGCACTTATAACACCGATTGCTAGGGTTTTTAATGTAGATTTCATATTTACAATTTTTTAATTGTAACAAAATTAAAAATTCTATCCCATACTAATCTTTCATTTAACGACTATTTAACAGATTCTATTGCGGTTAAATTTCCCTAAATTTGAATAATGAATTTTCAGTTCGAAAAATATCAGGGTGCAGGTAACGATTTTATAATAATAGATGATCGCAAAGAATATTTCCCAGACAAAGAAATTACTCTGATTCAAAAACTATGTGACCGTAATTTTGGGATCGGTGCCGATGGATTAATTTTACTTAGGGATTCAGAGCGGCTGGATTTTAAAATGCTCTATTTCAATGCTGATGGTTATCCAAGTAGCCTTTGCGGTAATGGTAGTAGATGTGTGTTTGCCTTTGCAAAAAAACATAAAATAATTAAGGATCGAGGTACTTTCGAAACATTAGATGGAATATACAATGTTACTAATTCTCACAATGGTCTTATTTGCATTGAGATGGGTGATGTACTTGAAATTGAAAAAAGGGGTAATGCTATCTTTATGGATACGGGGTCTCCTCATCACATTGAATTTATTGATAAGGTATCGACAATTGATGTAAAAGAAAAAGGGGCGGCTATTCGATATGGTGCTCCTTATTTCGAGGCCGGCTCTAATGCTAATTTTGTTGAAAAAGTAAATGAAAATGAATTTTATATAAGAACATATGAAAGGGGAGTAGAGGATGAAACCCTGGCTTGTGGAACCGGAGCAGTTGCAGCTGCCATAGCAGCACATTTCTCAGGATTAACCGCTAAAAATGTAATAGATATTATTGCTTTGGGTGGACATTTGCAAGTTTCTTTTACTTATGATTCGGGACAATACAAAAACATTCGATTAATTGGTCCTGCAGCTTTTGTTTTTTCCGGTAATTTCAATACTCATGACTCATCTTCAAAATGAAAAAGTTAGCCTTAGGGCGCTAGAACCAAAGGATATTGACCTCTTATTTGATTTAGAAAACGATGTTAGTCTATGGAAATATTCCAATCGTTTGCAGCCATACTCCAGAGATTTACTTCAAAAGTATATTGCTAATGCTCACAAAGATATTTTTGAGATTCGTCAAATAAAATTTACTATAACTGTTGATGATGATATTCCAGTTGGTTTCATTGATTTGTTTGACTTTGAACCTTTACACCATAGGGCAGGAGTTGGGTTAATCATCAGAGATCAAGACAAAACCAAAGGATACGGGGGTGCGGCTCTTGATTTAGTTAATGTTTATGCTCAAAAGCAGTTACAGTTACATCAGTTATATGCTTTCATTGCTAAAGAAAATAAAATAAGTATCCGACTTTTTGAGTGTAAAGGTTATAATGTTACAGGAAAAAAGAAGGATTGGAATTTTTATGAGGGTCGTTATCACGATGAATTCATTTATCAAAAACTGATTGAATGAAATACAGAAAAAAAATACTTACTATTATCGTTCTGATCGGATTGGCTTTTGGTTTCTATTTTGTTTACATGTTTTCAAGAACATTTTTTTGGGATAACACGATTTTTGATCAAGAAAAGGTTTATGTGTTTATTAAAGAGGGAGATAATTTTAATGAGGTTAGGGCAGTATTGACCCCGTTTTTGAAATCTGTCTCAGATTTTAGTAAAGCAGCTGATAAGAAGGGTTATTCTACAAGGGTAAAGTCCGGAAAATTTATACTTAGAAAAGGGAGTAACAATAACGAAATCATTAATACATTACGCGGAAAAAGTCTTACGGTTCGTGTAACATTTAATAATCAAGAGCGTATAGAAAATCTTGCGGGGAGGGTAGCACAACAAATTGAACCTGATAGTATTGAACTTTTGAAAGCTTTTTTGGATCCTAATTTTTTAAAGGCTAATGGATTTTCAATTGATAATGCATTGGGAATGTATTTACCCGATAGTTACGATTTTTTCTGGAATACCACTGCCGAAAATTTTAGAGATAAAATGTGGAAATCCTATCAAAATTTTTGGTTGGACGACAGAAAAGAGAAATTAGTTGATTTGGGTATGGCTCCTTTGGAGGTGATTAGTTTGGCGGCTATCGTTCAGAAGGAAACCCAAAAGGCTGATGAGCGTCCGCTTGTGGCGGGGGTTTATCTCAACCGATTGAAAAGAAAAATGAAGTTACAAGCCGACCCCACGGTTATCTATGCTATGAAACTAAAACTTAAGAATTTTGATACTGTAATCAAAAGGGTACTATATCAAGACCTAAAGATTAAATCCCGATTCAATACATACCAATGTAAAGGCTTACCACCCGGGCCTATAACTATGCCTGATATATCATCGATAAGAGCTGTTTTGAATGCAGAACAGCATCGGTATTTGTATTTTGTAGCCAATCCAAATAAGCCAGGATACCATTTGTTCGCAAAAAATTGGAAGGAACATAATAAGAATAAAAAAATCTATACGGATTGGCTCAATCGAAATCGGGTTTATCGCTAGATTTGTTTTTGAATGATAAATATAGCCGGTTTTTTATGGAAATTGATGTTAGTTTTTTTCCATAGTGACATGCTCATTGTTTTGATAAATTCTCCCGGCTGTGTAAGATCGTAGGCAATACAAAGTTTTGTTTCCTTATCGAGGACATGTTTTAAATCCTCCAAAAGTTTTTCATTTCGGTAGGGTGTTTCCATAAAGATTTGACTTTGATCTAATTTTTGTGATCTATTCTCTAAAGTTTTTAAGGCCTTTCTTCTCTCGTTTTTGTCGATGGGAATATAGCCGTTAAAGGCAAAATTCTGACCATTAAGTGAGGAACTCATCATTGCCAAAAGTATAGATGATGGACCAACCAAGGGTTTTACCATAATGTTCATTGGATAGGCTTTTTGCAAAATTTCTGCTCCGGGATCGGCAATACCTGGACAGCCGGCGTCGGAAATTAAACCCATATCATAGCCTTCTAAACAGGGGTTCAAATAGTTATCAATTGCCTCTGCAGAAGTAT
>JAYPMF010000032.1:0-17309 GCA_038129785.1 Flavobacteriaceae bacterium | reverse complement strand
CCATAGGTCTTATTTTCGATACGAATCATAGCGTTTTTTAGGTCCCGAATGAACTTTTCTTGACGGATGGCCAATTGTGTATTGGCCTCTTTGGACATTGTTTCTGAGCCTTCCTCAAAAGCCTTAAAAGTGGGTGAGGTGTCTTCTGTTCCATTATTCCCATCATTCATGTAAGCACTTCTCAGAAGTTCCAAATCTGTCTGGGCCTTATTTATCTTTTCTTCGATTAAATTTCTGAAGTTTTCTAACTCCTCGTCCGAATATCGAGCTTTTATTTCTTTAGCCATTTTTAAATCTTTTTAATGGTTATTTGTGTTTTTATATTGTCAAAGACAACCTCTGTTCCATCATTCATTTTCTCTGGAAAATCAATCTTTTCTCCAAGAGTTTCAGTCAATATGTAAGTAATATTATTTTCAATTCTTTGTTTTAAATCAGTATTAGCTAAAAAACTGATTTCAATTTTATCGGTTACTTCCAGTCCGGAATCTTTTCGAATATTTTGAATGCGGTTGACCAACTCTCTCGCAATACCTTCATTTATTAAATCTTCATTCAGTGTAATATCTAAGGCAACGGTTAGACCATTACCATGAGCAACCAGCCAACCCTCAATATCTTTGGAAGTAATCTCTACATCACTAAGTTCTAAAATAATATTTTTTTCATTAAGATTAATGTTTATCTTTTGATCCTGCTCCAAGATTTTTATTTCTGCATCTCCAAATGCATTGATAATAGCAACCACTTGTCCTACATCTTTACCAAATCGGGGACCCAGTACTTTAAAGTTGGGTTTGATTTCTTTAACCAAGATATTACTCTCGTCATCAATCAATTCAATAGATTTCACATTGACCTCAGAACACAACTGAGCTTGGATTTTTTCGATTTCGCTTTTTCCCTCGAGACCTTTTACTACAACCATCATAGTTTTTAGAGGTTGTCTGACTTTGATTTGTTCTTTCTTTCTTAGTGAAAGACCAAGAGAGGTGATGTTTCTAGCTATATTAATTCGATTTTCTAAGGCAATATCGATAGTATCAGGATTAACTAAAGGGAAGCTAGACAAATGAACTGATGCAGATTTTTTGTTGGCTGTATTCTCTGTCAAATCCTGATACAAACGGTCGCTGTAAAAGGGGGCTACTGGGGCGATCAATTGGGTTAAGGTGAGCAAGCACTCCCAAAGGGTTTGGTAGGCTGCAATTTTATCTTTTTGATATTCACCTTTCCAAAAACGTCTTCGGCACAATCTTACATACCAGTTGCTTAATTTTTCCTGAACGAATTCCGATATGGCTCGGGTCGCTTTGGTGGGCTCATAATCTTGGTAAAAAGCATCAACTTTTTGAATTAAACTGTTCAATTCGGATAAAATCCAGCGGTCCAATTCAGCACGTTCGTTAAGTGGAATGGATTCTTCTTCATTTTTATAATTGTCTATATTAGCATATAAGCTGAAGAAGGAATAGGTGTTATGTAGAGTTCCAAAAAATTTACGCTGTACTTCGCCTATTCCGTCCAAGTCGAATTTGAGATTGTCCCAGGGATTGGCATTCGAAATCATATACCAGCGGGTAGTATCTGCTCCATATTGTTCAATGGTCTCGAACGGATCCACTGCATTGCCCATGCGTTTGGACATTTTCTGTCCGTTTTTGTCTAAAACCAGTCCGTTGGAAACTACATTTTTGTATGAGATAGAATCAAAAACTAGTGTGCTGATAGCATGAAGGGTATAGAACCAACCACGGGTTTGATCAACGCCCTCGGCTATATAGTCAGACGGGAAAGCAGTACCTTGGTCAATCTTTTCTTTGTTTTCGAATGGATAGTGCCATTGGGCATAGGGCATGGAGCCGGAGTCAAACCAAACATCTATTAAGTCTTTTTCACGTTGCATAGGAGCCCCTAGCTTAGAGGTCAGTACAATCTCATCAACGATGTGCTTGTGGAGGTCGATTTTATCATAGTTCGCTTCGCTCATGTCACCTATTTTAAAATCTCCTAACGGATTTGCACTCATGTGCCCTTTTTGAATAGATTTTTCGATTTCTTGATATAATTCTTCGATCGATCCAATTACTTTGGTTTCCTCTCCTTCCTCTGTTCTCCATACGGGAAGTGGAATGCCCCAAAATCGAGATCTTGAGAGGTTCCAGTCGTTTGCGTTGGCCAACCAGTTACCAAACCTTCTCTCCCCTGTGGATTTTGGTTTCCAGTTGATTTCTTGATTCAATGCTGTGAGTCTATCTTTTACTTCTGTGATTTTGATAAACCATGAGTCGAGTGGGTAGTAAAGAATGGGTTTGTCTGTTCTCCAGCAGTTGGGATAGGAGTGAACATATTTTTCGACTTTAAATGCGGCATTCTCTTCTTTAAGACGGATGGCAATTTGAACATCACTTGATTTGTCTGGAGCCTTGCCTTCTTCATAGTATTCCTTTTTCACATACTGTCCTGCTAAACTTCCCATTTCCGGCCTGAACTTTCCCTGAAGATCTACCAGAGGAACTTTGTTGTTGTTTTCGTCCAAAATCAAAAGTGGGGGAACTTCGGGAGTTGCTTCTTTAGCTACTCTGGCGTCATCGGCACCAAAAGTTGGTGCGGTATGGACAATTCCTGTACCATCTTCGGTGGTTACAAAATCTCCCAAAATGACCCGATAAGCATTTTCGGGATGATCAATGGGTTCCGGTGCCTCTTGCCAAATTTTTTCATATCTGATATCAAGGAGGTCTTTACCTTTAATTTCTTTTTCAAGGAAGTATGGAATTTTTTTTGCTCCTTTAGTGTATTCGCTTAATGAAGATAAAGATGTTACTGCTTTGTATTTTCCAGATAACTGTTTACTGATCAAGGCTTTGGCTAATATTACGCGAATGGGTTTAAAGGTATACTGGTTGAAAGTATGAATTACCACGTAGTCTATCTTTGGTCCGACGGTCAATGCGGTATTGGAAGGGAGTGTCCACGGCGTGGTGGTCCATGCCAATAAATAAAGTGGGTTGCTCCCTCTTAGTAAGTCAGGCAATGAATTTTTTATGGTTTTGAACTGAGCGGTTACAGTGGTGTCACTTACCTCTTGATATGTACCGGGTTGGTTCAACTCGTGAGAACTCAGCCCTGTTCCTGCCTTTGGGGAGTATGGCTGAATGGTATATCCCTTATAAAGAAGTCCTTTTTCATGAATTTGTTTAATCAGCCACCAGACGGTTTCCATGTATTTGGAGGTGTAGGTCACATAGGGATCGTCCATATCAACCCAATAGCCCATCTTACGGGTCAATTGGTTCCAAACATCGGTATATTTCATCACCGCTTCCTTGCATGCTCGATTGTATTGCTCAATAGAAATAGACTTTCCAATGTCATCTTTGGTGATACCCAATGCCTTTTCAACCCCCAGCTCCACCGGTAGCCCATGGGTATCCCAGCCTGCTTTTCGTTTTACTAGATAGCCTTTTTGGGTTTTGTAGCGGCAAAAAATGTCTTTGATAGTTCGTGCCATAACATGGTGAATTCCCGGCATTCCATTGGCAGATGGCGGGCCTTCGTAAAAAATATAAGGAGGACGATTTGCTCTTTCGTAAGTGCTTTTCTCAAAAATCCGGTGTTTCTCCCAAAAGTTGAGTATTTCTGAAGAAATTTTCGGTAAATTTAATCCTTTGTACTCCTTGAATACCATGACAGGGTGCATTTATTAAAAATGCGAAATTAAGGATTTTAGGTAAAAAAAAGGAATTTAGATTTTAACCCTCACTCCTAACTGTAAACTCCTCCCCTCAGCAGAGATACCCGAAGCAAAAGTTCTGTAGTGAAGATCAAAAATATTTTTCACCCCTACATTCAAAATGAAGGATTTTCTAAACTGATATTGGGACAAAATAGACCATGTATTCCATGAAGGAATGCCGTAATATTTATTAATCTCTTTAGTGGCATTAGAATTCACCAAAGGAGTTTCGTTCAGTCCATCTTCTCCGCCCCAACTGTAATCAGCGGGCAGTTTCTGGTCACTGAATTTCCAAATCAGAAAGGTTTTCCAGTTTTTAATTTCATGCGAGAGTGTAAAAGTTCCAAATAGAGGAGCAATAGAAGGCATGGGGCCATAATCAGCGTTTTGATCTGCGGTAGTAAAGGTTATTCCACCCGAGATTTCGATCGGATCAATTAATACCCATTTTCCTTGGAGGGAACCACCATAAATAAATCGGTTTCCCAGGTTTTTATTCGCTTGTGTAAACACTTCCTCTTCATTGTACAGAATAGTATCTTCATTAAGGGTACTGGTGTCAGAAAAAACAATAAAATCAGACCTTACGATGTGTCGAGAAACCATTGTGGTAAAAGCTCTTAGGTCAATGTAATTGATTTTATTAGAACTAGTATATTTAATTCCGGATTCTAATGTATAGGCATATTCTGGTTTTAAAAAAGAATTTGGAACCAATAGAATACCATTGTTCTCTCTTATTTTTCCTATGTCATCAATGTTGGGATTTCTAAATCCACTAGAAATCAAACTGTTGATTTGCCATTTTTCATTAGGTCTATAAGTCATGGCCAAAGTATAGGTTAAAGCTTCAGATTGCAAGTCAACTGTGGTCAGGAGTTTGTCTATTTGAGCAGAGTCATTCCACCGAGCAACGATCTTTGATCCAGTTAGTCTTAATCCCCCATTGATTGTCAAACGATCGTTTGCTTTGTAAATCCAATTTAAATAACCAGCAAAACTATTGGCACTACTGCCATCACTGGGGTATCGGGATGGGATCATGGTTCGGTTGGTGTAACTGATGATATTCTCCAAATCGAGAACCAAATCAAGGGAGTAGCCTTGGGATCGAATTTTGTTGTAAGTCCATTCAAGACCATAGGAAAAGGAATGTCCTTGGGCAATATTTCCATAAAAATCGGCATTAATACTGTAAACATCAACCTTTTCAATCTGGTGGGAACGGGTAAGGCTTCCAAACTTTCGATTGACCCTCGACTCTTCTACATTTTGATAGGCAGTAGTAAGCGTTCCTTTTTTTAACCAATTTTTACCCAAGAAAAATTTGAGTTGTGGGGAGAGAAATAACCTTTTTTGGGGTCCATAATACCATTCGCTAAAGCGGAGACTTCCATTGCGTTCCTCTGTCAATTTATCGTATCGATCAATGTCAGAGGATTCTGAATATTGAATATTGATCTTTAAAATCATTTCGCTGGGAAGGCGAACAAGGAATTTTTGAAAAATGTCGAATTGGTCATAACCTGTATTCTTTTGAATGTTGGGATTGGAATTTCTGACAGGAGTTTCATTGTATTTTTCTCGACTGTTGAGGGAGAAGAAAGGAGTCAGTCCCCATTTTGAAAAACCGTGGGATCTATTCTCACCAATTCTGATGTCACCAAAATTAGAATAACTCACACTGCTAAAGCTCCCCCATTTTTTGTAGCTCAAAGAGGTATTTGCATTATTTATTAAAGACTGGTTGGCATAATTGAAAGTAGATGAAAACTCAGATTTTACAGGTGTTTTACTGTTAAGCTCAGGTGATTTGGTATAGTAGTGAATGACTCCACCCAGCGCATCGGAACCATAACCGACAGATGAAGATCCAAAAGTGACCTCCACCCTATCTATGTTATGAGGGTCGATGGTAATGGCATTTTGTAGGTGACCTGATCTGTATATTGCGTTGTTCATTCTAACTCCATCGACCACGATCAAGACCCGATTGGCTTCAAATCCCCTCAAAACAGGGCTTCCACCTCCACCTTGAGATTTTTGAATCCTAATATTGGGATTGATTTCCAAAAGGTCTGCCCCGGTTGCCACCACACCAATTTCAATTTCTTTTTGGGAGATAATTCCAACTTGTTCGGCAATTTTGTCTCTGGTGGCTTGGGATCGGGCCACAGAAAGGACCACTTCTTCCAAAATTTCATCTTCCGAGCTTAACGGGATTACTTTTTTACCCTGCAAAACTTCAAGAATTGAAATTGTGAAAGGCTGATACCCCAGCAGACTAAAGTTGATTTGTCCATCACGAGGAAAATCATTGAGTTCGGCTTTACCTAAAGTATTGGTGAGTGCATTATGATTGCCGTTTTCTGAGAAAATTAGCACATTTTCCAGTGGCTCACCGGTTACCCAGTCCTCTACCCAAACTTCTTGACCACTAATACTGTAGTGGAAAGAAAAGGAAGTGATCAGCAAGAGAAAACAATTCTTAGCGAAAGATTTCATGGAGTATTTCTACTGATTTTATTTTTCCAAAACCCTGTAAATGTAAATTAAAATAATCAATCAATACGCTCAACACTTTTACTCTCAGTGAATTGGGTATCATTAAATCATTTAAAGCCTCAAAATTAGTGCCAAGTAATTTTTTAAATGCTATTACCAATTCTCCTCCAATAACATATTTAGATGGAGATGAACTACAAAAACATCCACTTTCTAAGTTAAAAAAATCCTCTTTCAAATCAGATTGATTGGGATAAAATCCTAGATGATTACTGAGATCCATCATAAACTTTAAATGAAAAAGAGGAGAAAATTTTTTTTCCTCTAAATAAATAATATTTTTTTGTATAAAACGGAAAAGTGTTGAATTAGGGGTGCCTTGCTCGGTAATAACTCGTGATATAACCTCAGACAAAAAGAGGGCTACGGTATTTTTTTTGACATCTGATGGAATTTCGATCAATGGAAATTGGACTCTGGCCTCTTTGATAAAATGAAGTACCTCATTGTTTTCGTTTTTTACATGTGTGATGATATTGATGATACTCAGGGGTTGAAAAAGTGACTTTTTTAGGGGACCCTTTTTGGAGGAGAGTATGCCTTTGAGCATAAAAGATTTTAATCCCAGTTCTTTGCAATAGCAACGGGCTATTAGGCTGGATTCACTATATTTTAAAGTGCTAATAACAACGGCATCGGTTTCAATTAACATCTTCTTAAGCGGAATTAGACCACCCCTTGAGCGAGCATGGCATCAGCTACTTTTACAAAACCTGCAATATTGGCTCCTTTAACATAATTTACGTACCCGTCTTCTTTACCATAATACAAACAAGATTGATGAATTTCAGCCATGATGGATTGTAATTTGGTATCTACTTCCTCTCTGGACCAATTGTACCTGAGTGAGTTTTGTGCCATTTCTAAACCTGAAACAGCAACCCCACCTGCATTGGAGGCCTTACCGGGAGCATAAAGAATTTTGTGATTGGTGAATTGGTGTATGGCCTCCGGAGTAGAGGGCATATTGGCTCCCTCTCCAACACATACACAGCCATTTTTTATTAATAAATCAGCATCTTTTTCATTCAGTTCATTTTGAGTAGCACAGGGTAGAGCTACCTCGCAGGCAACTTCCCATGGGGTTTTTCCGGCAACGAATTTCGCCTTAGGATATTTTTTGATGTATGAACTGATACGCTCCCTTTTTATGTTTTTGAGTGTCATTACATGTTTTAATTTTTCCTCGTTTATGCCCTCCGAGTCAAAAATATACCCGGAAGAATCTGACAAGGTCAATACTATGCCTCCTAATTGAATGGCTTTCTCGGCAGCGTACTGGGCTACATTTCCACTTCCCGAAATCACTACCTTCTTGCTTTTAAGGCCAGTTCCATTATTTTCCATCATTTTTTGAACAAAATAAACCACTCCATAACCTGTAGCCTCGGGTCTAATAAGCGAACCTCCCCAAGAAATACCTTTTCCTGTCAAAACCCCTGTAAACTCATTTTTCAATCGCTTATATTGTCCGAACATATAGCCTATTTCTCTACTACCTACTCCGATATCTCCAGCAGGGATATCTCTGTTTGGGCCAATGTGTCTAAACAATTCAGTCATAAAACTTTGGCAAAAACGCATTACTTCAGTGTCAGTTTTTCCTTTGGGATCAAAATCTGAACCTCCTTTTCCTCCACCCATAGGAAGAGTGGTCAAACTATTTTTAAAGATCTGTTCAAAAGCCAAAAACTTTAGAACACTCAAGTTAACACTGGGATGAAAACGCAATCCCCCCTTATAGGGACCAATGGCGGAATTCATTTCAATTCTATAACCTCTGTTTACCTGAATTTCTTCTTTATCATCAATCCACGCTACACGAAAGGAGATCACGCGTTCGGGTTCAACCATACGCAAAAGAATGTTTTGACCGTAGTAAACATTATTTTTTACGATATAAGGGATAACTGTCTCGGCTACTTCGGTTACTGCCTGCATAAATTCAGGTTCATTTTGATTTCTTTTGTTTACTTCAGCTAGAAAATCCTTGATTATTTTGTCCATGGGATTGATTTTTGATCAATTAAATTTACATTTTTATAGTGGGAATGAATTTAAATTTCAACCAAAAAGTAGTGATATTAAAGCTTCAACTTTAGAAACAGCTATCACTTTAATGGACTCATTTTGTTTGCTAATTTTAGCAAATTTAGAGATTACAATGGTATCAAAACCTAGTTTTGATGCTTCTTGTATGCGTTGTTCGGTTTTGGGTACGGGCCTGATTTCACCCGATAACCCCACTTCTGCTGCAAAGCAAAAGTTTTCACAAACAGCCATGTCATGATAACTGGACAATATTGCAACGATGACCGCTAGATCAATGGCAGGATCGGCAATAGAAATGCCTCCAGTAATATTGATAAAAACATCTTTGGTACCTAGGGAAAAACCTGCTCTTTTTTCCAAAACAGCTAAAAGCATATTGAGCCTTTTGGTATTGTAGCCGGTAGTGGTTCTTTGAGGAGTACCATATACGGCAGTACTGACTAAAGCTTGAATTTCTATCATCAAGGGACGAATACCTTCAATAGTTGCAGCGATTGCGTGTCCACTCAATTTTTCATCTTTCTCCGAAATCAAAAGTTCACTGGGGTTGCTAACTGCCCTTAAACCTTTAGATTGCATTTCATAAATTCCGACCTCGGATGTAGCACCAAAGCGATTTTTTTGAGTTCTCAAGATGCGGTAGATGTGATTTCGGTCACCCTCGAAGTGTAATACGACATCGACCATATGTTCCAATATCTTGGGGCCTGCAATTTGACCTTCTTTAGTAATATGTCCTACTAAAAAAACAGGCACATGAGTTTCCTTGGCAAATTTGATAAATTCTGCAGTACATTCTTTGATTTGTGAAACACTCCCGGGACTACTATCAATATAGTCGGTGTGCAGGGTTTGGACCGAATCAATAATTACCATCTCAGGAGTTAATTTCTCTATTTGTGAAAAAATATTTTGGGTTTTTGTTTCACTGAGAACAAAACAATGATCTGAAGAGCTTTCCATTCGGTCGGAACGGATTTTGATCTGTTGTTGGCTTTCTTCTCCGGACACATAAAGTATTTTACATTTGATGGTCATGGCAATTTGCAATAGCAAAGTTGACTTTCCAATACCAGGCTCGCCTCCCAAAAGCATTAAGGCTCCTGGAATGATCCCACCTCCCAAGACTCGATTCAATTCGTTGTCTCCAGTATCCATTCTTGATTCAGAAGAAATTTCAATCTGATTGATTTTAAGGGGTTTTGAGATGGTGTTGATCTTTTTTTCGCTTTTCCAGTCTTTTTTATCCGTTTTTTCTAATACCTCTTCTGTGAGGGTGTTCCATTTTTTACATGACTTGCATTGGCCTTGCCATTGAGCGTGTTGCGTTCCACAGTTTTGACAAAAGAAAGAGGTTTTAACTTTACTCATGTGGACAATATGAAAAAATCAAAATTATTTTTGGCGATTAACCAAAGGTAAAGCAAAAAATGCCATGGCACCAAAAGTTACCACCATTAGCGTCTGGCATGTCCATATTATCCACCCAAAGGCCAAGCTGGATTCATTTGAAACACCATAAGCAACTAATACCAAGGAAACTGAATAGGGGTAAATACCGATACCTCCATTGGTAGCAGATATCGAAAGCCCCCCAATGACAAAAGCAGGAATCATTGCATTCATTCCTAGACTTGCTGTCTCAGTAATGGAAAATTTGACTATCCAAAACATCAAAATATACATCATCCAAATAAATAGCGTGTGGGCCACAAAAAACTCCTTATTATTAATTTTTTTTAAGGAAATCATTCCCTCCCAAATGCCCTGAAAAAATTTTTTTATTCTATTTGTAGAGGGATGAGTCGATTGGAGGAAAAACGCTCTAAAGATTATAAATCCTGAGGCTAAAATAAACAGACTAAGTCCAATTTGAAAAAAGTTTAGCTTTTCAAAATTGAGATTATTTACAATTAAATCATACTGAGTTACCAATGCGAATAGGATGCAGACCATTAGTAAGATAAGATCTATCACCCGCTCCGCTATAATAGTGCCAAACCCTTTCTGAAAAGGGATATTTTCATAACGACTCATAGTTGAGGCTCGAAGTAATTCCCCCGATCGGGGAATACCTAAATTTGATAAATAACAGATTAATACAGCCAAAATAGAATTGATGGTTTTTGGATGATAACCCAGTGGTGCCAGGAGATATTTCCATCGTATGGCCCTAGAAATATGGCTTAATATTCCAAAAAACACAGAAAGGCATACAAAACGATAATCTGCATTTTTGATGTACCTATTGATGTTAAGTCGGTCTTCGGGAGTTGTGTTTTGGTAACTAAGATAAATAAAGAATACCCCTATGGCTAACGGAATCATTTTTTTTGAAAGTGAAAGGACTTTCTTCAATATTTTAATTTAGGCGGTTGGTTTTTTCATCGGGAAAAATAATGGTGGGCTTAAAATTTTTGGCCTCTTCAAATTCCATTTGTGCATATCCAATAATAATTATGATGTCTCCTTTTTGGGCTTTCCTGGCTGCAGGTCCGTTAAGGGTCACCTCTCCACTGGATCTTTTACCCTCTATGATGTAGGTTTCTAGTCGTTCACCGTTATTAATATTTACTACTTGTACTTTTTCGCCTACTATAAAATTAGCAGCATCGATTAATTCTTTGTCTAGGGTTATACTACCAACGTAACTCAAGTCAGCATCGGTTACCTTGACCCTATGTATTTTCGATTTTATTACTTCTATCAACATTCGCCAAATTTAGTGATTTAAGACATATCCAAATTATCTATCAACCTTATTTTCCCTAAGTATGCGGCAATAAAACCTCGACCTCGATGACTAAATTTTTCTAAATCAATCTCTTTAAGTGTTTCAGGGTCTGTTATTTTGAAATAATCCAATTTTAACTCACTTTGATTTTCAAAAAAATCAATAACCATGCTTTTGACTTTTTTGTAGGGAAACTTTTTGGTAATGGACTTTGCAAATGTAAGTCCTTCAAACAATTTTGAAGCCAATCTTTGATGATCTGCAGAAAGTAAAATATTCCTTGAACTCATTGCCAGCCCATTACTTTCTCTTATTGTAGGGCATCCAACAACTTTGGTTTTTAACTTCAAGGAACGGGTTATATGACTTATAATCAGAAGCTGTTGAAAATCTTTTTCTCCAAAATAAGCGCGATCTGGGGAGAATGTTTTGAGAAAATGGGTCACTACCGTAGCTACCCCTTGGAAATGTCCTTCTCTTTTTTCTCCTTCCATCACTAAGTCTAATCCGCCTAAGTCAAAGTATTCTGATTTCACGATATTACCGTAAACATCATTTGCTTTTGGAACGTAAACAATTATATCATTACTAATTTCTCCTATCAAACGAAGATCCTTATCGATATTGACGGGATAATCCTCTAGGTCGGTTTTGTCATCAAATTGAGTAGGATTTATAAAAATGCTTATTAAAGCCGTTTTATTTTCTTCCACAGCCCTTTCAATCAAAGACAAATGTCCCTGGTGAAGCGCACCCATGGTAGGAACCATTCCAATTGGGCGAGTTTCAAATGATAAATGTTCAACCAAGGATTTAGATGTCTTGAAAACCCTCATTTAGTAAAAAATTAACAGGTGTAAAGATACAGAATTCAACATATTCCGTTAAATTTTTGTAATTTTGCCAAGCTTTGCCTACTTGATTATTTATAGAGAGTTTATGAAAGACAAAAAAGTTCTGAATATCTCGTCTGAAGTGGTTCCATATCTCCCACAGACCAATCAAGCGATTAATTCATATAAAATCCCGAAATTCATTAATGATCATGGTGGTCAGACTCGGATTTTTATGCCTCGATACGGACTTATCAATGAGAGAAGACATCAGCTACATGAGGTAATTCGTCTTTCAGGAATGAATTTGGTGATAAACGATGTTGATATGCCTTTGATTATAAAAGTTGCCTCAATACCTAAGGAGAGAATGCAAGTCTATTTTATTGACAATGATGAATATTTTAAAAGACGAGCCGTGTTGAGAAACGAAAATCAAAATCTTTTTGCAGACAATGACGAAAGGATGATTTTTTTTACTAAAGGGGTAATAGAAACGATTAAAAAGCTAAATTGGTCTCCTGATATTATCCATTTACACGGTTGGTTCACTTGTCTTTTTCCGCTTTATCTTAATACATATTATAAAGATGAACCCATATTTGCTCAAAGTAAAATCGTAACATCGGTTTATGCTAAAGATTTTGAAGGTGTTCTTTCAGACCAATTCTACCAGAAAGTCGCATTTGATAAAATACCAGACGAATTGATTGAACCATTAAAAAATTCTAATTTTGAAAATTTAGAGAAATTGAGTTTAAACTTTTCGAAGGGTTATGTAATTGCCGATGCTGAGGTTCCTGAGTCAATAGAAAAATATTCAAAAGAAAAACAAATCCCTGTTCTAAGCTTCCAAGAATCTCAAAACCAGGAAGCTTTAGTTGAATTTTATACTAATCATATTTTAAAATAACGGATGTATTTTTTGAGGATTTTCATCAATCGTGTGTCTATTCTTTTTTTATTATCTCTTACGATTTTTTCATGTGATAAAGAATATCACGCTGCTGGCTCTGAAATTTTACTTTCGACTGCCCTTAAGTCAAAATCCTATGTAGCTCCAGTTTTCTCGTATCAGAAGAAAGTTAATTATTTTCAAACCGATGGACTCCCTTTGGGTCAACTCGGTAAAATTCGCTTAACTGGATTTGGAACTACCGAAGCCAATATTACTTCCAAGTTGGTCATTGCCCAAAACCCAGCTTTTGGTAATTTCACCCAAAAAAGAGAGGATGAGGGAGATGAAAACAATGTTGCTGTAATTGATGAAAAAGAAACTGTAACTCAAGTCTATCTCGAAATACCATTTTTTAACAATACAAATGATAAGGATGGTGATGGTGTCATAGATGCTTTAGATATAGATTCTGAGGATCAAGATAGTGATACTGATGGTGATGGAATTAGTGATTTTGATGAGACTCAAAACAATCTTAATCCTTTAAGTGATGATAGCGACGGTGATGGTATTTTGGATGGAGATGACCAAGATAACAAGACATATGATCATGAAAACAAAGTCTATGAAATCGATTCGATCTATGGAAATCGTGAAGCTCGTTTTGAACTGAAAGTGTATGAACTAAAGTATTTTTTATCTAAATATGATCCTGCTACAGAATTTCAAAAACAAACAAAATATTTCTCTAATACAGACTTTTTTGAGACTGGCTTTTATGGAAAAACGCTCCACGATGCCTCTTATCAACTCAATTTTGAAGAGTTGCGTTTTAATTATGAACAGGACGACCCTGATACAGAGGACGTTGATGAGCGTGAAACCGTACAAACTCGATTAACCCCCAGAATTCGAATTCCTTTGGACAAAGACTTTTTTCAAGAAAAAATTCTTAATCAAGAAGGTGAAACTGTTTTTTCTAATGAAGACAATTTTTCTCAGCACCTAAGGGGAATTATTATTAGAGCTGATAATTTCGAGGATGACTTATACATGTTATTGGATCTAAGAAATGCAATAATTAGAATTGAATATGAATATGATCAAGTGGACACTAACGGAACAGAAAGTGACACCTCTGATGATGTCACAGAAAAGATGTCAAAAACCTTTCTGATGAATTTTGGCATGCATTTTAATACCATTAAAAACAATAATTTAAATTCCCAAATTGAAAAGGAGATTCTTTCCAGTCAAAACAATAAACCCTCTAAAAAAATTTACTTAAGCGGAAATGGATTGTTTTCCACATTGAAACTATTTGAGCCAAACGGACAAGGAGATCAAATATTGAATGACCTCAGAAACAATCAATGGATAATTAATGAGGCTAATTTAGTACTTTATATTGATCAAGAACAGTATAGCTCTCTTGATCAATCTCAATTTCCAGATCGACTATACCTGTATAGGTTTAACTCCGGAGCTCCACTAACCGATTTTAACATTGACAATTCAGTGAACAATACGGTTAGGAATAGGAACAAATTCATTTATGGAGGAATCTTAGAACTGGATGATGCTAACAAGCCATATCGTTATAAATTTAGGTTAACGGATCATGTAAATAGGCTGATCAGAAAAGATTCCACCAATATATCACTTGGTTTGGTTCCAGCCAACGGCCTTACAGCAATTTATTCAATAAGAGCAGAGATTAACGACCAAGAATTTATTAATTATCCGACCACTGCAATTTTAAATCCAAGGGGAGTCATTCTACATGGTAGTGAAAATAAAACTAATCTGAAGAATGGGGGATTAAAACTTGAGATTTTCTACACTGAGTATTAATTAAATTAAACTTTTTACATCAATTCTTTCTTGCTTTTAATTATTATAATTAATTAGTATTATATTTATTTTTACTATAATTTAAATCTATAATTAAATTAAAATATTCTTTTTTACTACTTTTTTATTAAATAAAAACAAATTATAAAAACAAATTATAAGAATAAATTATCATAAATACTTAATTGATAGAAATTGTCTAATATATAAGAAAATTACACATACTACTGTGACAACCAGTCCCATATTCCAACTTAATGAAATACCGACGCATAGAAAAATAATTGTCCACCAGAAAACAAACAAGATAAATCCAGCACTCATTTTGATTGAACTATAGAAAACTACATCCTTAAATAGTCCCAAAATTTTTTTTAATATAACCAGGGGAGGGAGATTGGGTATAGAAAATAAGCCGATTATTAGCTTATGCCATTTTTGTTTTTCAATTCTTTTTTTGTGGGGTAGGATTTTCTTCTCAATCCCTTTTTTCATTTCTTGAAAAGACATTTTGGTGTTTGCACTGTGAATCAACTTTTTTCGACCTTCATAATGTTCATCTTTCTCTGGAAGCCATAAACATTTTTTCATATGTAATTCTAAACACTCTCTGATTGCATTGATCCGCTCGGGTTTTTCTCCGTAGGCCTCAGTGAAGGAATTAATAATAATTGCTTCTCCAAAAACCAAATGCAGATCACAAAGTGGATTCCTGTGGTGGCCATAATTAATTCCTACCGGAACAATGTAAATTGGGTTATCAGAGTTCTCTTGGGCTTCATAAGCTAATCGGCTGCTTCCCTTAGATAAGGGTTTAAGGAAAAACTCATTGTGATGCCCTGCCTCTGAGAACATCATAATCGATTGATTATCAGAAAGTAGTTTCTTGCATCGATTAAAAATGGCTTCATTTTTTTTCAGGTTGGTATAGCCATTTCTGATTCTGTATACCGGAAGCATTTTCAGTGCATCCATAAACCATTGCATTGGACCACCAAAAATATCACTACGGGTCAGAGATGTTACGGGCCTATCTATGTTACAACCTATAAGTAGTGGGTCCATAAAAGCGCCTTGATGATTAGGAGAAAACAAAACACCCCCATTTTTGGGGATATTTTCCAGGCCATAAATCCTGATTTTTCTGAAATAACAGTTGGTAATAATCCTGATGATATACTTTGTGAAGTAATAAAATAGCTTCTTCATTGAATAACTGGGGGTAAATTTGAAGATTTAGGCATAAAAATTCACCTTAAAATTAGTCACAATTTATAATAAATATAAAATTTATAATTCTATCACATCCGGCGTTTTTGTATAGATTTTGTTATTTTTTTTTATATTGTTATAATTTGGAAATTCAACTTCTCTAAATTAAAGTTGTGACCTCCATTTTCTTGAGACGAAAGATAAAAAACCATACAATTATGAGTAAAGATCATCGGTTTGACTTTAAATTTTATGAGTGGGAAAAAAAGTTCCACGACCGCCCTTTTCTGAGACAACCCTTTGGTGATCAATGGGAAGAGTATACATGGGCTGAAGTAGGACAAATGGCTAGAAAATTAGCTTCCGGATTAAAGTCAATGGGCCTTAGGGAAAATGCTCACATTGGGCTTATTTCAAAAAATTGTAGAGAATGGATTATCGCCGATATGGCAATTATGATGGCAGGCTATGTATCAGTTCCTTTTTTTCCTTCACTCAAGGGTGAAGAGTTGGGATATCTGCTTGATTTTGGTGAAGTTGACTTAATATTTGTTGGAAAAATTGAGACTTGGGACGAAATACAAAGTCATATTCCTAGAGATTTTCCAATGATCAGGTTTCCCCAATATAAAGGTTGCACTCCCGTAGATAGAGGTGAGGAGTGGTTTGATTTTATCAATCGAAACCAACCTATGAAAGATCCTCATATCCCTAAACTTTCTGATCTGTGGACCATTATCTTCACCTCGGGTACTACAGGGAATCCCAAAGGTGTTATGCTGTCTTATTTGGCCTTAGATGAAACAAAGATCATTACCGAACAGGTGAACCCATTGAAGATTGATTTTTCAGGAAATAATGACTTTATATCATATTTACCCTTGAACCATATTGCAGAGCGAGTTGTGGTGGAGCATGTCTGTCTTAGATTTGGTGGTAGTATATCTTTCGTAGAATCTTTAGACACTTTCGCTACAAACCTTAAAGACATTCAACCCCATGTATTTTTTGCGGCACCTAGGATATGGACTAAATTTCAAATGGGAATTTTAGCAAAAGTTCCTCAGGGAAAATTATCCACTTTTCTCAAAATACCCCTGGTTTCTAAATTGATTAAGCGAAAACTAAAAAAGAATCTCGGTTTAAGTCGAGCCAGATCAACAGTTTCGGGATCAGCCCCTTTACAATTGTCTATTATAGAATGGTTTAGAAAAATAGATATTTTTATAACCAATGGCTATGGAATGACGGAAAATTGCGCGATTTGTACTCAAGTAGACGGTCGGGATTTCGAAAAGCTAGATTCTGTTGGAAAACCACAATGTGGTGTTCAGATCAAAGTAGATCAAAATACCGAGGAAATTCTTATGAAAGGCCCATTTGTAATGGATGGTTATTTCAAAAATGGAAAGATGAGCAAAT
>JAYPMF010000031.1:0-17498 GCA_038129785.1 Flavobacteriaceae bacterium | reverse complement strand
ACTGTCTGCAATCGAACTTACATAGTAACCCATTTGTGACATATAATCTGAGTAGGCATAGATAAATTTTCCTGTTTCTTTAAATTCTTTAAGAGCATTTCTTATTTCCCTGGCTTGTGCCCATCCAGCAGTGATTCCGCCAGATTTGATTTTGATTCCCTTAATATTTTGGTCGTTTTTGGCTTTATAAATGCTACCTAAAATCTTGTCCATTCCTACTAATCCAGAATCAAAATCCGAAAAATTTTCAATGGGATTAAAGGCAGGTCCCCTATCGACTATATTGGCGTTGAGATCCAAATCCAAGATACTGTTCTCTCTGACCCAACTACCCTCTGTTTTTTCAAAGTTGACAGTTGTTGTAATGGCAGCGATGCCCATAAAAAACAATAGTGCTATCAATCCTAAGGCGACAAAAGTTCCCAAAAAAGAAGCTAATAAACTCTTAAAGAAATTCATAATCATCTTATTTTGTTCCAAAGATAGGGTTTGTGGAATTGTTTTACGAAATTTAAGTATAGTATTAAAATGAACAAAGTATATATTTCACTGGGAGCCAACGAGGGTCATCGTCTGGAAGGCATTCGTAAAGCAGTAGTTCAAATTCAAAAAAGAATAGGAGTTTTAACCGATTTGTCTTCCCTTTACGAAACCCCAGCTTGGGGTTTTGAAGGGCCCGATTTTCTGAATGCTTGTATTGGAATTCAAACAGGTCACACGCCCCTGGAAGTGTTGGAAAATTTATTGGCTATAGAGCAGCAAATGGGAAGGAAAAGATCATTAGAATTTGCCTATAGTTCACGAACTATAGATTTGGATTTATTATTTTACGAGGATCAAGTTATTGATAATGAGAATTTGAAATTGCCTCACCCCCGCTTGGAATTTCGAAAATTTATTTTATATCCCATGTGTGAAATTGATCCTGATTTGGTCCATCCTCGTTTGGGTAAAAGTTTGTCAGAACTATCTAGAATCTGCAAGGACAGTTCACAAACCAAAAAATTACCCATAGAATTATGGTCTCCGAATTCATTGATCAAAGAACAAATACTTGTTTTTGAAGGGAATATCGGTGTGGGAAAAACCTCACTTGCTCAAAAAATAGCCCGAGATTATCAAGTTCCTTCTCTGATGGAAAACTTTAATCAAAATCCTTATCTAGAAAAATTTTACGATAAACCTGAAAGGTTTGCCCTACGTTTAGAAAACTATTTTTTGGAGGATCGCTTTAGTCAGTTTACTAATTTTTTAGAGACTTTAGCGACCTCAAAAACCGCCGTTACTGATCACTCACTCTTCAAATCATTGATCTTCGCCAATATTAACCTTTCCCCCACCCATTTTAGTGATTTTAAGAAAAATTTTGAGAAGTTATCAGCGGAATTATTTTTTACTCAACGAGTGATTTTTCTTAATCAGCCCATAAAAAAATTAATGCAGCAGATCGAAAATAGAGGGCGTTCTTATGAACGAAAAATCACAAGCGAGTATTTGGAAAAAATTGAAGAGGGCTATCAGAATTTTCAAAATTCAGAATTGTCGTTTCCTTACCAAAAAATTGAGTTAAACAACTTTGATTTTCTACACGACGAAAGGGCATACCAAATCATACTTCAGCGCATCAAAGCTTTTTAAACTTTTGATAAAAATCCCATAAAGCTACTGCTGAAGCTACTGCAATGTTTAGAGAATGTTTGGTACCCTCTTGCGGGATTTCAATTACGTCATTGCATTCGTTGACAACGGTTTGAGACACCCCTTTGACTTCATTACCCAAGACAAAAGCGTGTTTTTCATCGGGAGTGACCTTAAAATTCTCAAGTGAAATGGCACCTTCTGCTTGTTCGATTGCATAAACTTTTATATTGTCATCTTTGAGTTGCTTGACTAGTTCGGTAGCTTTTTTGTAGTATTCCCAGTCCACCGATTCTGTGGCACCTAAAGCAGTTTTGTGAATGTCTTTGTGGGGAGGGGTAGCGGTAATGCCGCAGAGGTATATTTTTTCTATTAAAAAAGCATCTGCAGTTCTGAAAACCGAACCGATATTGTTGAGACTTCTAATATCATCAAGGATCAAGATCAAAGGAATCTTAGGAGCCTCCTTGTAAGCCGCTATTGTTTTACGGTTCAGTTCGCTGTTTTTTAATTTTCGCATATTTATAAAATTAGTAAATAATGTTTGGTGCTGCCCTTGTTAACAAATTTTTAAAACCCTATCTCCGCAAGAATTTTTTAATAATTACATTCGTATAAAACCCATTAGATCAGTGGCCCAGTCAATTAAAGAAACCCCTTTAATGAAACAATACAACCAGATCAAAGCCAAGTATCCTGATGCTTTGTTGTTGTTTAGGGTTGGGGATTTTTTTGAAACTTTTGGTTCGGATGCTGTAAGAGCCTCTAAGATATTGGGTATTATTCTAACTAAAAGAGGAGCTGGAAGCACCAGCGAAACAGAGCTGGCTGGGTTTCCCCATCATTCTTTGAATACTTATTTGCCCAAGCTTGTTAGAGCCGGCTGCCGGGTGGCGATATGCGACCAGTTGGAAGACCCTAAATTGACCAAAAAAATCGTTAAAAGAGGGGTGACAGAATTGGTCACTCCCGGTGTATCTCTCAATGATGAGGTGCTGGACCACAAAAAAAACAACTTCCTGGCGGCAGTTCATTTTGGTAAAGTCAAAACTGGAGTTTCTTTTTTAGATATTTCTACTGGAGATTATTGGATCTCTGAAGGTGGTATGGTCCAAATAGAACAGTTGTTGCAAAATTTTGCTCCTGCAGAAGTTTTGGTAGCCAAACCCTCCAAAAAAATATTTGCCGATTTGATGGGGGAACAATTCAACGTCTTTTATTTGGAGGATTGGATCTTTGAAAGTAGCTATGCCATGGAGCAATTAACTGCCCATTTTAAGACTTTAGGATTGAAAGGCTTTGGCATAGAAGATATGGAGACTGGGGTGATCTCCGCTGGGGCCATATTGCATTACCTCAAGGAAGCGCATCATAATCAAATTCCACACATTACTTCCATCAGGAGGATATTTGAGGAGGAATATGTCTGGATGGATCGATTTACGATGAGAAATTTGGAGTTGTTTCAATCCACTAGCCCCAATGGAGTGGCCCTTATCGATATTTTAGATCATACCCTTACTCCAATGGGAGGCAGAATGCTTAAACACGGATTGGCTTTTCCCGATAGAAATTTAAGCGTTATCGAGCAGCGCTTAGACCTGGTTGAGGCTTTGGTAAAAGATACTGATGCTTACGAACAATTGGCTCAGCACCTCAACCAAATAGTTGACTTAGAAAGAATCGTTGCTAAAATAGCGACTCAGAAGATCAGCCCTCGAGCTTTAGTACAATTGGCTAAATCACTGGATGAAATTGGTCAGATCAAGACCTATTTATCGGATCACTCGAATTTAGTTTTGAAAGAAAGAGCTAAATGTTTTCTAGAGGGAAAAGTCATTAGCACCATAATTCAGTCGACCCTAAAACCTGAGGCACCCGTTTTGGTAAGCAAAGGAGAAGTTATTGCCGACGGGTTTGATAGCGAACTGGACGAATTGAGAGATCTTTTGCGATCTGGCAAGGATCATTTGAATAAAATGCTGGAAAGAGAAAGTGAGCGTACTCAGATCCCCTCTCTTAAGATTGCATATAACAATGTCTTTGGTTACTACATAGAGGTGAGAAATACTCACAAAGACAAGGTGCCAGAGGACTGGATCCGTAAACAAACCTTGGTCAGTGCAGAACGTTATATTACTGAGGAGTTAAAGGAATACGAAACCAAAATATTGGGGGCAGAAGAAAAAATAAAGTCCATTGAGAATCGCTTGTATTTGGAATTATTATCCAAACTCCATGGGCATATAGAAACTTTAAAAGTAAATGCCCGTCAAGTGGCTCATTTGGATGTATTGTGGTGTTTTGCAGCTTTGGCTATCAAGTATAACTATAGTCGACCTGAATTTTCGAAAAGTACAATATTGGAAGTTAGGGAGGGTAGACACCCAGTTATAGAACACCAATTGCCTTCCGGAACCCCATTTATTGCCAATGACCTTCTGCTCGATCCGAAGACCCAACAGATCATCATGATCACAGGTCCCAATATGTCGGGAAAATCAGCAATTTTAAGGCAAACTGCTCTCTTGGTTTTGATGGCACAGATGGGCAGTTTTGTCCCGGCAGCCTCACTCAAAATGGGCTTGACGGATAAGATATTTACCCGAGTAGGCGCCAGCGATAACATCTCTATGGGGGAGTCGACCTTTATGGTGGAAATGAACGAAACGGCTTCGATCCTAAATAATATTACTGAAAATAGTTTGGTATTATTGGATGAAATAGGCCGAGGAACTAGTACTTATGATGGAATTTCCATAGCTTGGGCTATCGCTGAATTTTTACACGAGCATCCTACCAAAGCCAAAGTGCTATTTGCTACTCATTATCATGAGTTAAATGATATGACTCACGATTTTCAAAGGATTAAAAATTTTAATGTATTGGTTAAGGAATTAGAGGATAAAGTCTTGTTTTTACGGAAATTGGTTCCCGGGGGAAGTGCCCACAGCTTTGGAATTCATGTAGCCAAAATGGCGGGGATGCCTGAGTTTGTTATTCGTAGAGCTAACCAAAAACTTAAAGGATTGGAAAAGTCGCATACAGTTGAAACCAATGCAGAAAGCCTTAAAGTAGGTAAAGACAAGATGCAGTTGAGCTTTTTTAATTTGGATGATCCACTATTGGAAACCTTGCGGGAGGAGATCAATGATCTGAATATAGATACTCTTACTCCAATTGAAGCCTTGATGAAGCTTAATGAGATTAAAAGACAACTAAAGCAATAGTTTTTAAACTTCCGATTTTCGAAAACGCTATATTTCTTTTCCAACGGAAAATATTACCAAAGACTATATGCTGAGATTGTGAGAGACTATTTCCACTCGACCCGAGTTTAAGAAAATAGCCTCAATGTATAACGTTTGAAGTTAATATAGTCAAATGCATACAATCCTTCATAAATAAATTAGTAGGTCATTAGGTGAAACTAAGAGCCAATTTTTTTCCACTTGATTCGTATTTTTTATTCTGTCATGGGAAAGATTTTTGTTTCCCATTTAAGAAAGTTAACGCAAATTTCGAGCAGAAATGATTGATTTTACTATTTTTGCAGACCACAAGCGAAAGTAGCTCAGGGGTAGAGCATCACCTTGCCAAGGTGAGGGTCGCGGGTTCAAATCCCGTCTTTCGCTCTGACTGTTGCTCGGATGGTGGAATTGGTAGACACGTTGGACTTAAAATCCAATGACCATTGCGGTCGTGCGGGTTCAAGTCCCGCTCCGAGTACTTTAGGAATCCGTAACTGATTGTTTTAAAAGAGGTTACGGGTTTTTTGTTTTTATTTTTGCAACAAATTGGCAACAAACCTATCTTTTTTTATAACCTAAAACTTTCCTACCCATCTGATTACCTGTGGGTGGGATGGGTTTTAAAGAAGTGGTTTTTATTTTATCCAATTGGGCGTATATTTAGATGTAATATAAACACTGAATTTACATTAAGACTATTATAATTTATTCTAATAATCCACTATCAATTAAATGATTAAACAGAGACTTATTGGATTATTTTTTCTAATTGCAATTTTCATTAGTTGTAAAAATCACAATAAAAGCTATTTCTCAAAAAATACAAAGAATCAACCCAATATTCTATTTATACTTTTAGATGATTTGGGCAAGGAATGGGTTAGTGGATATGATGCTGACAATATTGAGACACCTAATATTGATAGTCTTATAAATGGTGGTATGAAATTTAATAATGTGTGGTCAATGCCACAATGTACCCCATCAAGAGTAACTCTAATGACAGGTCAGTATCCATTTCGTCATGGATGGGTTAATCATTATGACGTTCCACGATGGGGCCATGGTGTTAATTTTGATTCAAATAAAAATCCAAGCCTAGCAAAAATTTTAAAAAAAGCAGGTTATAAAACATGTATAGCAGGAAAATGGCAGATTAATGATTTTAGATTACAGCCTGAGGCATTGTTTGAGCACGGGTTTGATGATTACTGTGTGTGGACTGGAGGAGAGGGAGGTAATTTAAAAAAAAGTGAAAAACGATACTGGAATCCATACATACATAATAAGAATGGTAGTAAGACTTACACTGGAGAATTTGGAGAAGATATTTTTTCTAACTTCATTATTGATTTTATAGAGAAAAACAAACAAAACCCTATGTTTATATATTACCCAATGTGTTTACCACATGGTCCACTAACTACAACACCATCAGAACCATACCTGAATGATAAAATTGATAAGCACAAAGCCATGGTTAGGTATACTGACATAATACTAGGGAAACTGGTTTCAGCACTCAAAAAATTTAAAATAAGAGACAATACAATTATCTTTTGGACAACTGACAATGGAACAGCAGGGAATATTATTGGTCAAATCAATGGAAAAAAAGTTAGAGGAGGAAAAACCTATCTTACTCAAAATGGAGTCAATGAACCATTTATAGTTAATTGGCCAGGGACTATTTCAGCTGGAATCAAATCAGATGCCTTGATCGACTTTTCTGATATTTTACCAACTTTTGCTGATCTAGGTCGCACAGAATTACCAAAAAAATATATATATGATGGTAAATCTTTCAAAGACATTTTAATTGGTAAAAAAAAACATAGTGGAAGGAATTGGATTTTAACTATGGGATCTCACCCCGCAAAAATTCTAGATGGAAGGGTTAGTAATGTTCATTTATTTAGAGATAGAGCCCTCAGAGACAAGCGCTATAAGGTTTTTGTTGATACTCTCAAAAAAATTTCACATATCTATGATATGAAAAATGATAAGTACGAGAAAAATAATTTGATTAATTCAAAATCTGAGGAGATAATAAAAGTTTTAAATAAATTTAAAAGTATTATTGATTCTCTCCCACCTTTGGACCTACAACCAAAATATTATAAATTGACTAATTCAAAATATGATATACCACCTGATCAACTCAACAAGAAGGCAGAAAAAAGGAGAAATATATCTAATCACACTCCATCTTTTAATTAGCACTCTACGTGAAATTCACTTATTTTTCAAGAAGAACTATTACTGGGTGGTGGTCTGAGGCCCAACCCCCCATTGGAGTTTTTCTATAGAGGTGTCTTGCTTTTTTAGATTTCAAGCTTTTAATGAAAACATAATCAATTCTTTTTTTTCTGATATTTTCTGTATCAAAGTTATTTGAAGTACTGTAATGAGGATCATATTTAGGAAGGTTATGTTGCACATCTTTAAAATGGGATTGCATTTTATGGATGGGAGCCTGATCTGGGGTCAAATTGAAATCTCCTGTGATAATCACAGGTAAATTTTCTGGATTAAGCAAATCTACTTTTTTAATCAAAAGATCAACCGATTTTATTCTTGCCTTTACTCCTCGGTGATCAAAATGGGTATTGAAAACCCATATTTTCTCATGGGTCTTTCGGTTTTGGAACAGGCCATAAGTACAGATGCGTTCTAAAGAAGCATCCCAACCCTTTGAAACGGTGTCAGGGGTCTGGGATAACCAAAAAGTTTTGGATTCCAAAAGCTTAAATTTTTCTTTTTTATAAAAAATGGGACTGTATTCCCCTTTTGTTTTTCCATCTTTCCTTCCAACTCCAATATGGTCATAGCCTTTTAATGATTGAACTAAATCTTGCAATTGGGGGTAAACTACCTCTTGTAACCCTACAAAATCAGCACTCTCCTCGTTCAATAATGAAGCCACAGTTTCCTTTCGGTTTTCCCATACATTCATCCCGTCTTTAGGGTTGTTATAACGTATATTATATGATATAGCCTTAATCGGGTCAGCTTGTTGAAAAAATATCAAGGTAAAGATCAATAAAAATCGGATCATGTTTGTTCAGTTTAAAAAACAATTAGATTTTAAATTTTTAAAAAATTATAGATACTAAAAATAAACAAAAAAATACTGAGATTTTGACCTGTCATTTTTAATTATTAAAATGATCTAGATGGTTCAATATTATGGAATGTTTATGGCTGAAAAAGTAAAAATATTGAGACAATTGTATGACCATGTACCTTAATTTTCATTGTTTATCATGTCTATTTGGGGGGTAAACTGTTTCTCCAACACTTCCATTGGCAATGGTCGTAATGGCATATTTATATCCCAATCGATGGGTTATGATCTCTAAAGTATCATTAGGTTTTTCTACGATGGGTTCGGTATAAAAATTCCACCCCTTATGGGCAGCCTTTTCTGAAGTATAGCGGTAACCGATCCTTGCTCCGGGTGTGGCGCAATTAACCCTTATTTTTCCATTTTGGACCTCAATTTCTGGTGACTTGGTCAATTGTGCTTTGCCGTTGGGATAGAAAGTCTTGATAAGGTCTTTTTCGTCAATTAATCCCTTATCATCAATAGCTTTCATCCAACGTTTGCACTCCACTCTTAATGTATTTAAAATTTCTGCGTAGGCAGGGTCATTTGCAATATTGTTCAACTCGTGGGGATCATTTTCTGTATCAAAAAGCTCTTCCTCTGCTTTGGTGGTTCTAAACCATAAAGCTTGATTTTTATCTAATGTTTCTGCATCTCTCATACGGAGTAGTTCTTTCATCACCTCCATTTTCTCTCGATAAGCAAGTGGAAGGTAGTATGGCCGGTTTAGGTAAAAGTTTTTTAAATATTTGAATCGTTTGTCTCTTACCGCACGAATCATATCCACGGTTTCATCAAAACGATCGGCATGACCGTGGATAAAAGTTCTGGGTGATTTGGCTTTAAATGTTCCTTCAAAAGCTTGACCTTGCATGTAGGAGGGTGCTTGGATGCCTACCATTGACAAAAGAGTGGGAGGAAAATCTACAAAACTAATTAATCGATTGTCTCTTTGTCCTGCACGAGAACCATCAGGGTAGCGAATGATAAGTGGGACTCTAAGTCCGGAATCGTATAATAAACGCTTTTGACGAGGTAGTGGCCCACCGTGATCTGAGAACCAAACTATAATGGTTTGATTCATGAGACCGTCCTCTTCCAATTGGTCGAGAATCTTTCCTACTCCTCTGTCCATCCTCATGATATTGGTATACATCCGTCTCATGGCATTTTTTCCAATTTCGTTCTGTGGAAGATAGGGTGGGACATCTATTTCCAAATCATGGGGAACCAAAAGAGGCACATGGGAATTTTCATGTTTCTCATTCCATTTTTTTACACCTCTATCAGGAGGAAATTCACCTTCATCAAATATATCCATTTTAAAATTCCACATTTTGGATTCGTGGGTAACCCCGAAATTAAAAATTGAAAAGAATGGGGTATTTTCGTCAGGTCTATTTCTCCAATGGGCGTATATACTTGATTCATCCCATGCCAATTCCGACTTAAAAAACTGATAATCTTCTTTTGCATTATTGGAAGTATAATATCCATTTTCACGCATGATTTCACTTACCATTTTTACCGCCTGAGGAGGGACGACTTGATAGTCTATGATCCCAGACTTTCTATTTGCCGGTTGCTGATTTAGGGTACGCATATTTTGCGCTCCAAAGGAATTGGGGTACAATCCTGTGGCCAAAGTAGCGCGGTTAGGTGAACAAACGCCCGAAACGGAGAAGTTGTTAGTGTATACCACCCCTTCTTTAGCCAAGCGGTCCAAGTTGGGAGTAGGGGCTCTGAAATCTCCATAGGCATTAATATAGTCTGGACTTAGGTCTTCAGCTACCAACCATAGCACATTGAATGGTTTTTTTGTTTCACTCTTTTTACAGGCTACGAATATCAGTATACTTAACAATAAAAGATTTGATGTAAATTTTGTTTTCATTTTTTTAGTGAAATTATTTTAAAATTTCTCATATTGGATTTTCTATTATGTAAGACTGAATTTTAATCTGCGTCATCTACCAACCCCCCCCCTCCTTCATTTTTTATATCTTTAAATTAATAAATGATTGTAATATGATACAAAAATTTCTATTTAATTTTATAGTCCTGATCTTCTCTTGTCTTCTCTCTGCTCAATATACCTCATCCACAATCAATGATGAGGCCGAAGTTCCCTCATATGAATTACCACAATTATTAATCACATCGTCAGGCGAAAAAATAATTACCCGATCGGATTGGGAGCGATTTAGGCGACCTGAAATACACTCCTATTTTGCCAATATGGTTTATGGTATTGTTCCAGGCACACTAGATTTAGATGAGGCAGAGATCTTAGATATAGAACCTGCCGCATTGGGAGGTCAGGCCATTCGAAAGCAAGTCAAACTAAATTTTAATAAAGGAAATAAATCCATTAGCATGTATTTGCTTATGTATTTGCCTGCTGGAAAAAAGAATTCACCGGTTTTTTTGGCTTATAACTTTAAGGGAAATCACTATGTCAATTCTGACCCAGCCATTTTGATCAATGGGAAAAAACAAAGTGAATTGAATGGTGAGGAACTCAAAAAATTTAAGACAAGCGATAGAGGAGGACGCACATCTCGATGGGCAATAGATAAAATGCTTGACTCAGGTTATGGATTGGTTACGATCAATTACAATAATGTGGATCCTGATAAAAATGATTTTTCCGATGGAATTCACTCTCTTTTTTACAAGTCGGGACAAATGGCTCCTAACAACAATGAATGGGGTTCATTGTCGGCTTGGGCGTGGGGGCTTTCTAGAATAATGGATTTTTTGGAAACGGAGGCATTGGTAGATCATAAAAAAGTAATACTGTTTGGCCATTCCCGTTTAGGAAAAACTGCTTTATGGGCAGGTGCAAATGACCAGCGCTTTAGCATTGTTATTTCTAATAACTCTGGATGTGGTGGGGCAGCACTCTCAAGAAGAAGATTTGGTGAAAAGGTTTCAGACATTAATACCAATTATCCCCATTGGTTTGCTAAAAACTTTCACAACTTTAATGATAATGAAGCTGCATTGGAGGTTGATCAACACATGCTCATTGCACTTATTGCTCCAAGACCTGTTTATGTTGCCAGCGCAAGCAAAGATGCATGGGCAGATCCCAGAGGAGAGTTTTTGGCTGCTAGGGAAGCCTCTCAGATATATAAACTCTACGAAAAAAAAGGAATTGTAACAGATGAAATGCCACTTGTCAATACCCCTTTTCACGGAACTGTTGGATATCATTTGAGAGACGGAAAACACGATGTTACGGATTTCGACTGGGAGCAATACATTAAGTTTGCAGATCTACATTTTGAATCCAATTAGTCAATAGTGCTTCCCCACCAATCCTCATTGGGAAGATAATTTGGATCAAGTTGAAACGCCCTGTGTTTTTCAACCTTTATTTTCATTTTTTGTTTGTGCTCAAGGAGCCATTCCTTTTCCTCTTCTTCATTATAAAGCGGATCTATTTCAGGAATCAATGCTTTTGTTGAGCTGAGCCAGTTTTCTAATTCATTTTTTAGTAGCATTCCTTCTTGTGAAAATTGATTAAATACATTTTTGGTTTCTCGCATGTCTGAACTGAGGTTATACAATTCATTTGTTCCATCTTCAAAATAATGTATCAATTTCCAGTTTCCTTTTCTGATGATCGCACTGGGATCACCTCCTTGGTTTCCGTAATGGGGATAATGCCAATACAGGGAACGCTCTAAAATACTTTTATCTTTTAGAAGTGGTACTAGGCTTACACCATCTACTAAGGTGGGGTTATCAATCCCTGCCAATTCCAACAATGTAGGAAACAAATCGGCACCTGTTACAGGTGTATCGACTATTTTTTTTGGGTAATCAATTTGTGGTACTTTAATGAAAAATGGGATACGGATACCCCCTTCCCACTGATAGCCTTTGCCACCTCTTAGGGGAAGGTTACTTGTGGCATAGTCGTCGCCTGCTGATACACCTCCATTGTCTGACACAAAAACTATCACCGTATTATCATCCAAGTTTAATGTCTCCAAAGTTTTCAAAACATGACCTACAGCTTCATCGGTTTGTTCTATAAGGCCTGCATATACAGGATTGTCCTGTTTGACCCTTATTGGCAGTCTTTTCTCCATTGAGAAACCTTCTTGGAGTAATCCTTGCTCTACCGCTTTTTTATGATATTTTCCCCATTTTTCCTGAGTCGTTTGAATGGGAGCATGAACGGCATAAAAGCACATATAGGCAAAGAAAGGTTCTTTGGAGTTTTGCTCAATAAAACTGGCAGTTTCCCTAGCAATTTTCATCGAAAGTGACATGCCTTTCTCATCGGGTTTATCCTCCAAAAATGGGTTATTGAAAGGGGAAAAATAGCCACCGCTATAAGGTCCACCACGATGGTATCCACCTTTGTTAATTTTAAAACCGTGATCAGTGGGTAGGGATTGTTGTTCTTCTGATCCTAGATGCCATTTGCCAGCAAAAAAGGTTTTGTATTGGTGAGCTTTAAAGACTTCTGGTAAGGTGGTCAACTTAAAGGGAAGGTACTTTACATAATCACTGGGTAACAATTTGGTTTTTCGTCCTACTTTCCTCCATTCCTTTCCATATTTAGCCCCGATCCAATCTGTTATACCATGAGTTGTTGGATATAGGCCAGTTAATAAACTCGCTCTAGAGGGACTGCATACGGATGCATTTGCATAGCCTTGAGTAAAGCGCGTTCCCTCACGTGCGATTTTGTCGATGTTGGGTGTTTCATAAAAATCACTTCCCGTGGCACTCAAATCCTTGTGGCCTAAGTCGTCTACAACAATGAAAAGAAAATTGGGTGGATTTGATAAGTTTTCACAACTCCAATAAGTAAATAAAACCAGAGTAAAAGTTATGTATCTCATAGGAGTATTATTTTTTAAAGTTACGAATACTCTCTATCAGTACCGTTCCCAGAATCAGCGCACCACCAAAGGTCGTGCTCAAAGCAGGATATTCTCCTAAAACAATCATTCCAATAATGATACCATAAACGGGTTGAACTCCACTGATAATGCTGGCAGTACTAATAGTGAAGTTTCTAAAACTATGTATAAATAGTGTGTGTCCCGCCGCTGTCGTCAGTATTGCAAGAATTAAAATTGCGGGAAGTGATGATTCCAAACTTATGCTATTATAAAACAAAAAAACAGGGGAAAGCAATACCGTAACAATTACAAGCTGGTAAACCATCAGAATTGATCCCTCATATTTAGCAGACTTTGATTTCATATGTATGTTTCGGATTGAATAACAAAAAGCTGACAAAACCCCATAACCAATAGCTTTGAATTGATCGTTTTCTAAACTGATTTCGGGGGCTAAAAAATAAATACCTGTCAGAACCATCAACCCCAAAAGTAGATTCGACATTTTGAATTTACTATTTAGCATAATGGGCTCCAATAAAGTAGTGATAGCGGGATAAGTAAATACAGAAAGCATACCTATAGCTACATTCGACATTTTTAAGGAAATAAAATAGAGGATCCAGTGTAATCCCATCAATACCCCACTAAAAAAAACAGTCCAGCGATCTTTTTTATCAATCTTAAAACTCAGTTTTTTCCACTTACAGAAAAGATACAAGAAAACACCACCTATTGCAGCTCTTAAGAAAATGATTAAAGGTACGGGAAGCTCTATGTAACGCCCCAAAGTTCCCGATGTACTGATCATTAAAACAGCAAGATTGAGCTGAATTAGATTTTTTAAATATTGTTTTTTTTGCATTAAGCCATTTTATAAAATTGCTCCCATCCATTTCTTGGAGGATAACCTTTTAAAAGTTGATTGGCCAATGCGCTATTAGTAATAGTTTTAGTTTTTCTGTCAAACTCAATGGTTTGGTTGAGCTGTTGGGCAATTGTGCCAAGGCAAAAAACTTGACTTAAAGGAGCAGATACCTCGAAGGGGGAGAGTGTTTTTTCAAATCCTCGGGATGCATTCAAAAAATTCATAAAGTGATTGGTTTCACTTTTGTGGTATTCTGGTAAGTTGCTTTGAACGTCTTTAGCGTTTTCGTCTGGAAGAATGCTCAGTGTCCTGCTGTGCGAACCACCTCTAAAGGTAAGGTTTTTGCCGTAGATCACTTTTCCGGGTCTCAGTTTTTTGGGTTTTATCATTCCTTTCTTCGTTTTTGCCCTGGAATCAACCTCGATATCTCCATAGTTCTCGGGCACTTCCGGTAGGTTTTCTACACCGTCATACCATGTGACTTTTATTTTGGGCATAAAACCCCTTTTTGGAAAATGAAATGCTAAAGTTGAAGATTGTGGATAGAACAAATCGTTGTGTCCGGTTAGTTTTTTTGGTACAATTTTTTGTGGTAAGCCCAAGTTTAAGAACTGATGAAAACCATCCATAATGTGAGCACCCCAATCCCCCAAAGCACCATTTCCAAAAGCATACCAGCACCGCCACTGTCCATCGATAAAGTCTTTATGAAAATCGTTATAGGGATAGGCAACATGCCAAATGTCCCAATCCAAGGTTTTGGGAATTTTTCCTCCAACAGGAAATTTCTTCATCTGGGTATTCCATCCATGCCAGCGACGTCCTCCATTCATATGGGCGGTTATTTCCTTCACTTCACTGATTATTCCCTTTTCAACCCACGTTTTGAATTGATAATAATTATCCTGACAATGGCCTTGATTGCCCATTTGTGTTGCTACATTAAACTTTCTGGCAGCTCTGATTAACATTTCAGACTCCTGAAAAGTTCTTGTCAATGGCTTTTCGACATAAACATGTTTCCCTAATGACATGGCCAGTATGGTAATGGGAAAATGTGAAAAATCAGGAGTAGCAACACTAACGGCATCAATTTCATCTTCTATATCATCGAATAGGGTTCTAAAATCTTGGTATTGTTTTGCTTTTTTGTGGATGTCCATGGTTTTGAGGGTCTTTTTACCCCCCATATTGACATCGCAAAGGGCTACTACATTAGCAGCTCCTGTAGCATAGAGGTCTCTAACTACGCTTGCTCCTCTATTTCCAACTCCAAAACAAGCCAGATTGACCTTATCATTGGGAAGGACTACGGCTTTTTGTATGACTTTACCTGAGGCATCCCGAACTTCTTTTTTGGCAAAGAGAAGTTGGCTCGGAAGAACCATCAGTGATCCTATGGATACTCCTGTTTTTCGAATAAAGTCTCTCCTATTATTGATTTTTTTATTGTTTGTTTTTTTCATGATATTATATTTTTTCAAACGGTCAATGTAGCATTATCATGTAGTCCATTGGTAACCAATATATAATTTATAAATTTCAAAAAAAAATCTGATTAAACTCAATTACAAATAAAGTGTCAAAACAATATAAATTTAAATTAATGAAAAATTTCACTTTCTTATCCCTGCTCATTTTCTCATTAACAACAATGTTTGCTCAGAATTTTCAAGGTAAAGCCTTTTATACATCTAAAACCAAAATGGATCCAAACTTTGGAAAAAACATCCCTCCTGAACGAAAACAAAGGATTATCGAACGGATGAAGTCCAATATGGAAAAAAACTATGAATTGGATTTTAGCAGTACTGCCTCCTTGTTTTATGAGGAGAAGCGTTTGGATGTCTCTGGTGGAAACGGACGTTTTAATTTTATGTCTTTTATGAATCCCTTTCAAGGTATTTTATTTAAAGAATTTTCAACAAAAACCTTTACCAATAGAGTGGAACTCTTTGGAAAAATTTTTTTAATCAAAGACAGTCTTCCAGATGTCAAATGGATGCTTTCCGGTGAGTCAAAGCAAATTGGAAATTATACTGTTTATAAAGCAACAATGAGCAGGGAGGTACCCCAACAAATTTTTCAGTTTGGTAGGCAAAGCGATCAAGAAAGCAAACCCAAGATGAAAATGGTTAATATCACGGCATGGTTTACGCCTCAAATCCCCGTTTCTACTGGTCCTGCAAAACACGGAGGTTTGCCAGGACTTATTCTTGAGGTAAATACCGACAAAACTTCGATACTTTGCACCAAAGTTGTCATGAACCCAAAAGAAAAAATGAAGATCAAAATTTCCAATAAAGGAACAGTTGTAAATGCTAAAGAGTACAATAGAATCCGGGCAGATAAGATAAAAGAAATGCGTGAAATTTACCGAAGGAATCGAGGCCAAGGTGGTGGTCGCTTCAGATCCCGATAATTTAATAACACAAAATTTGAAAAAAATAAATCCATTAGTATGCTTTCTGATTTCATCACTATTTGCCGTTGCCCAAAATATAGATTTAGAGGGAACCATCACAGATGAAAACGGAACTCCCATCATGGGGGCTAATATTGTTGCTGTTGAAAAAGAAACACAAGTACTCGATGGTTTTGGAATTTCGAACGAATCGGGTTATTACATGTTGACCCTCAAAAAAGATACAGATTATGATATCAAAATATCATTTATAGGTTTAAAAGAGGTTTCTTTCTTGTTCAATGAAGAAAATAATATTGAGAAAAACTTTGTATTGGAACAACAAGCGGAGTCTTTAGACGAGGTTGAGTTAGTCTATGAGATGCCGGTTACCATTAAGGGAGACACCATCATCTACAATGCAGACTCATTCAATACTGGATCTGAGAGAAAATTAGAAGATGTGCTAAAAAATATGCCAGGAATCGAAGTGAATGACGAAGGACGTATTGAAGTTGAAGGAAAGGAAATAACTAAAATCACAGTTGAAGGAAAAGATTTTTTTGACGGAGACTCCAAACTTGCTACCCAAAATCTGCCGGCCAATGCGGTAGGTAAAGTAGAGGTGTTAAGGAACTTTTCTGAGGTAAATCAGTTGAGAAGCGTAACCAACAACGAAGACAATATTGCCATCAACATCAGTTTAAAAAGTGGAAAGGATAAATTTTGGTTTGGAGAGTTGGTTGGTGGTCATGGAAATGATGATCGATTTATTGCTGCCCCCAAAATCTTTTACTATTCCAAAGACCTAAGTATAAACTTTTTAGGCAACACCAATAATGTTGGAGAGCCTCCGTTATCTCGAAGGGATTTTTATCGTTTCGGAGGAGGTTTCAATAATCTTAATGCCAGAACAGGGACTTCTATAGATATCAGTTCTGATGATGCCGGGATTACCAATTTACAGAACAATAGGGCCAAATCTATTGAATCTCAGTTTGGGGCGTATAACTTCAGCTTCGCCCCATCTGAGGGTCTTGAATTTAGTGGTTTTGCCATTTACTCTCGAGCTGAGAACATATTAGAGGAAAAAAGTATTAGACGTTATACTGTTTCCAATGCTTTAGAGGAAACTTCGGACTATACAACACAAGAAAATGAGCAACAATTATATAAATTTACTACAGAATACAATCCCAGCGAAAACCTACAAACGGAATACAACCTTCTATACAAGACCTCCAATCAGAACGAAATTTCAAATCTAACGACCATTTCAGGCAGGCAGGGACAGCGGGTGCCTGAGATGATTGGACAATATAGACAACAAATGCCGAATTCTTTAAACCAAGAATTAAGG
>JAYPMF010000030.1:0-17585 GCA_038129785.1 Flavobacteriaceae bacterium | reverse complement strand
CGAACTTGTTGTATGCCTTCTCTACGATTTTTCTGATGCTTGAGATAGATAAAGTATATTTTAGATTTGAATTCGGGATCAAATTTACACGCTTCGATGTGGGGTTGGGTTTTGTCTATGCTATAGATTAGTGGACTTTTTGAGGTTGCACAGGCAATATCGTATCCACTCCCACAAAAGCTGTTTGTGAGTAGAGTATAGGGGTTAGTTTGAGACCACTGGGCCAAATTTGAAATCAATGTGGAGGAAGTTCCCAACCCCCAATGACGGTCAAATTCCAGGCGGGTTTTAACCATTCCTCCGTTTTGTATAAGAAAACTATTATTTTGATCCCGTATGGTTTTCAAAATTCCTACCAAGCGTTTGGCAATATTAGAATCATTGGTGTTCTTAATACTAAAATCCAGAATGTTCATAGAAGCACTAAACCAAAGTAGATTTTTATTGTCCAAACTTTCCCATTTTAGGGTTTTTGAATCATCGGGTTGAAAATCAAGCATTTGCCCCATCTTGGTGGGAATGGCTAATGCTTTGGCACCTTTCAAAACCATGTATTCCCCTGTAATTAAAAGTTTGCCGTGGCTGTAGTATTTGGTCATGGAATCAGGGATTGGATTTTAAGAAATCGTTTACTGCACTGTAGGTGATCGTTTGGGTTTTAAAATACTCAAGGGCTTTTTCTTTTTGATTGGCTGAAGCCTGGTGTTGATTGAGAATGTTGAGTAAGTGCATTTTCATGTGTCCTTTTTGGATTCCCGTGGTAATCAAAGATCTTACCGCAGCAAAGTTTTGTGCCAAACCTGCTACGGCAACTATTTCCATTAGATTTTTGGCATTGGGATTGCCCAACAGCTCCAGAGACCATTTCACCATAGGGTGCAATCGAGTAAGTCCTCCTACAGTCCCAAGCGAAAGGGGTAATTTGAGTTGGAAAACGAAATCATCAACCTCCAAAAAAGCATGGCTTAAACTGGAATAAATACCATTCCGAGCAGCAAAGGCGTGAGCACCAGCCTCAACTGCTCTAAAGTCATTTCCTGTAGCGATGACCACAGCGTCAATTCCATTCATGATCCCTTTGTTGTGGGTAACCGCCCGGTAGGGTTCTTTTTGAGAAATTTCTATCGCAAGAATGAATTTTTGGGCAAATTGCATACCTGACATTCCGGTTTGACCTCCCAATGATCTAACTGGACACCGCACCTCAGCTTCAACCAAACATTGAGGGACATAATTAGAGAGGATGCTCATGATGACCTCAATTGAAAATCGTTCTTTTAAAAACACTTCATGATCCGCAGCGAGAGATTGTAATGTTTTTGCAATCTTTTCTAGGCAGGAATTAATAAAATTAGCTCCCATTGAGTCTACCGTCTCAAAAGTGAGGTGAAGCTGATAGTAGTCTTCTATTAGATCTGATTTATCTTTAAGTCTGATATCAACAATTCCTCCCCCCCGTTTTTGCATGTTAGCGGTGAGTGATGAGATACTGTCGATCAGCATTTGTTTTTTTTGCTCAAAAAAAGTCTGGAGTTGTTTCGTTTTTCCTTCGAATAAGAAGTGAACCTGTCCTATTTTTTGGGTTCCCAGAATTTTGGTTTTGAATCCCCCTCTAGAGGCCCAAAACTTAGCTGCATTGCATGCGGCTGCAACTACTGAGCTTTCTTCAGTGGCCATAGGTAGGGTGTATTCCTTACCGTTGATCACAAAATTGGGGGCTACTCCCAATGGAAGGTAATAGTTTGTAATTGAATTCTCGATGAACTCATCGTGAAGTTTTTGTTTCTCCTCGTTGTTGTGGTTGTATGAGGAAATAATCTTCTTGGCTTCGGAGGCATCCTCAAAATGTATTTGGGTGACCCAATTTATTTTTTCTGCTTTAGATAGTTTGGAAAAACCCTCTATTTTCTTTGACATATCGATCCTTTCACAACTGTGTAAAGATACACTATTCTATTTTTTTTAATTTGGAGTATTTAGTAAGTTCAAAAATTCACTGTCTTATAAAATGAGTAACTTTAAACCCAAATATTCACTACTACTATGTCTGAATCTTATCTCAACGAACCCCATGAAAAAATCTTTTTGGGTCATCCTGCAGGATTATTTGTTTTATTTTTTACCGAGCTTTGGGAACGCTTTTCCTATTATGGTATGAGGGCCTTGTTTACCATTTTTTTAGTGGCGGAGACCAACAGTCAAAATCCCGGTTTTGGATGGTCTAATGAGGAGGCTATTTGGTTGTATGGTTGGTACACCATGTTGGTTTACATTGCTGCCATTCCCGGGGGGTGGATTGCCGATAATTTGTTGGGTCAAAAAAAAACCGTTATGTTGGGCGGGATCTTGCTTTGTTTGGGTCATGGAATATTGGCTTTTGATAGCGAGTTGAGTTTTTACATCGGTTGCGGTTTTATCATCTTGGGAGTAGGAGGACTCAAGCCGAATATATCCAGTATGGTGGGGGGGCTTTACCCTCAAGGAGATGAGAAAAGAGACCTTGGATTCTATATTTTTTATATGGGTATTAATTTGGGTGCATTTTTGGCTCCGCTATTTTGTGGCTGGGTTGGAGAAACTTACAATTGGCATTATGGCTTTGGACTTGCTGCTATGGGAATGTTGATTGGTCAAATCACATATTATTTTGGTCAAAAATATCTCGTTGGTGTTGGGGAGTTAAAAAAAACATCAACAGAGGAAAAAAAGAAATTGAGACAAAAAAAATTAACTCCGATAGAAAAGGACAGGATTAAGGTACTATTGATCTCTTTCTTGATGATCATTATTTTTTGGGGCGCCTTTGAACAGGCCGGTGGACTGATGAACCTATATGCCAAGCAAAAGACCGATCGGATGCTTTTAGGTTATGAAATTCCGGCCTCGTGGTTTCAGTCTTTAAATGCCTTTTTTATCATTACTCTTGCTGTGGTGGTTGGAGGAATGTGGATGAGGATCAAATCTAAAGGAAGGGAAGCTTCTGCTATCTTTAAAATAGCGGTTGGTATTATGATTATGGGATTTGGATTTTTATTCATGCGTTTTGCTGCTTTAGAGTATGAGTTCTTGGGATATTCATCTATGCATTGGTTGGTGCTGGCATACTTATTTCATACCGTGGGCGAGTTGTGCGCTTCTCCGGTATCCTTGTCATACATTACCAAGTTGGCTCCAGAAAAATATGCTGCACTAATGATGGGCTTGTATTTTGCCGCTTCAGGTTTGGGCAATAAGCTTGCAGCCAACATTGGAGAGAATGCTGAAGCAACAGGTGAGAAGGCAACATTTACAGGAATTTTTATCTTTTGTAGTGTATTTGCCCTTTTGGTTATCGCACTGCTAAAACCCTTAAAACGACTGGCTCATGGAGCAGAGGATCTAAATTTAAAAACATTTTGATTAATATGAAAATGAAGTTTTTAATTATTGTTTTTAGCCTGACTAGTTTTTGGGTAAATGCGCAAACCATTGAATGGATGACTTTCAGGGAGGCACTGGAGGCTCAGAAAGAAAATCCCAAAAAAATCATTGTAGATGTTTATACCGATTGGTGTGGGCCTTGTAAATTGATGGATAAAAAAACCTTTCAAAACCGAGATGTAGCTGCCTATATCTCTGAACATTATTACGCCGTAAAATTCAACGCTGAGGGACAAGAAACCATTAATTACTTTGGCAATACATTTACTAATCCCAATTATGATTCAAATAGAAGAGGGAGAAATTCAACCCACCAGTTTACCCAATTTTTGGGGGTTAAAGGATATCCAACATTAGTATTTATTAGTGAAACGGGTGATTTGATCACCCCACTAGTGGGCTATCAAAATCCACAACAGATCGAACTCTACCTAAAAATGATCAAGCAAGGTGATTATATGATATTCAGTAAGCCCCAGGATTTTGAAAAATATCGCAAAAACTTTAGGCCTAAATTCAGAGGTTAATCAGATAAGCCCATTTTCTTTTTATTTTACAAATGAGATGTTGCGATTCTGACAACTTTTTTCCTTTCTTAAATACTCCACAATTTTAAAAGCCATGGGGAAAAACCAATTTGGGATGAATATCTGACAATGCACGATAGAATGACTATAGGATAACAATTGATTAGAGGGCTCATAATTGAATATTTTAAATAGCCTTTTCATCCAAGATCAATAGGTATAAATTTCTTCTAAAAAAAAGTGTTTCCTAAATTTTTGATTATGAGGATTTTCATTTGAAATTTGGGACAATAAACCATCAAATTTAAAATTATTTAATTGCGTTAATGATGAATTGAGCTGTCTTTTGACTAGCGCCCTCTTCACCAAGAGCGGATCGGAGTTCTTGGTAATCATTCTTTAGTTTTTTTTGTCCTTTTTCGGAAAGAGCGTATTTCAAATGCTTTGTTACTTCCCTTACATTGAACGATTCCTGAATAAGTTCTTTGACAACTTCCCGCCCCAAAATAAGATTTACCAAAGAGATATATTTTAACTTAACGAGCCACCTGGCAATTTGATAGGTTAAAAAACTACTGCGATAGCATACCACTTGAGGAACATTTAGCAGTCCTGTTTCTAAAGTAGCTGTTCCACTGGAAACTAATGCTGCTTTAGCATGCAAAAGTAAAACGTGAGTATTGTTTTGAATGAACTTAATCTTTTTCCCACTAAAGAACTTTTGATACCACTGCGGGTCTATACCGGGTGCTCCGGCAAGTACAAACTCAAATTGTGGAAAAGAGGCTATTACCTTTATAAAAATGGGTAATATTTTTTTTATTTCTTGTTTTCTACTTCCTGGTAATAATGCGATGAGATTATTTTTTGCTGATAATTGATTTTCTCTAATGAAAGAGGTTGATTTTTTAATTTTGGTAAGGGTGTCCATTAGAGGGTGTCCAACAAATTCCACTTTGAATTGGTGTTTTTTTTCAAAAAAATCTTTTTCGAATGGGAGAATTACATATAGTGCATCCAAATCTTTTTTCATCTGACGAACCCTACTCTCTTTCCATGCCCATACTTGAGGGCTTATATAAAAGTGATTTTTAAATCCTTGTTGCCTTGCCCATTTTGCGATTCTAAGGTTAAAACCAGGATAGTCTATGTAAATTATTACATCAGGTTGAAAGAGTGAAATGTCTTTTTTACAAAATTTGATATTTTTTAAAATTGTTCTTAAATGGGTAACAACCTCCCAAAAACCCATAAAAGAGAGTATTTTGATGTGCTTCACCAATATTCCACCAGCCTGTTCCATTAAGTCCCCACCCCAAAATCGAATTTTGGCATTATTATCTTTTTTTTTCAAGGCTTCTATTAGTTTTGATCCATGAAGATCGCCAGAGGCCTCGCCAGCTATTAGGTAATATTTCAATTTAAATTATTTTAAGAATCGCTACGATGAACACGATAAATATGGAGGTGATCATCACACCTTTTGCAAAATTTGTTTTTCTCCTGTGCATGCCTAAAAAGAACAATGGCAAATTGATCAGTGCGCTCATACTAACAAGACCTCCTAATTTTCCCTGTTGAAACAATGAAGAAATAGCATTCTCAATGGGTCCCTCTGAAAAATATAGGATGATAAAAATCATTGCACTCGAACTGGCAAAAAAACTTGAAATCACCCCATGAGAAAGCTCTTTATTTATCAAAATTCCATGTGTTTAGTTCTTGTATCACATGATGTGCCGTAAGGTCAAATTCTATTGGCACAACAGATATAAAGCCTTGACTTAATGCCCACTCGTCGGTATCTTCTCCCTTGTCTTTATTGACAAACTTACCTGTAAGCCAGTAATAATCTTGTCCCATGGGGTTAGTTCTTTTGTCAAATTCCTCAACCCAATAGGCTCTAGCCTGGCGACAAATTTTGATCCCTTTTATTTCTTTTTCAGAGAGCTTTGGGAAATTGACATTCAAAACTACATTGGATGGAATTTTGTTTTCCAAGGTACTTATTGTGATTTTTTTGACGTAATTTTTAATTGCATCAAAATTAGCACTCCAGCTGTAATCCAACAAAGAGAACCCTATGGCTTGTATACCCTCTATCCCTGCCTCAACTGCTGCACTCATGGTTCCTGAATAAATAACATTGATGGAGGAATTGGACCCGTGATTGATTCCCGAAACACAAAGGTCAGGTTTTCGGTCTAAAATTTCGTTCACACCAAGTTTTACACAGTCTGCTGGAGTTCCAGAACAACTGTATTCAAGATGAGTGCCTTCCTCGACATCGATTTTTGTACAATGTAGTGTAGAGTTAATAGTAATTGCATGCCCCATTGCTGACTGTGGACTGTCTGGAGCTATGACGACAACATCCCCAATCTCATTCATTACTTGAATCAATTTTCTTATACCAGGGGCTGTAATTCCGTCGTCATTGGTAACTAATATAAGAGGTTTTTTCTCCATGGTCTGATAATGAAAAGTAAATTTAAAAAAATTATAATCCTTGATTGCAAGTTTCGCATCAACAAAAAGTTTTTTAAGGTACAGCCTAAATAAGGGGTTTTTGGTTAAATTTACTTTTTAATATAAATTTTATGAAGTTTTCTGGATTATTTGTTGTTGGTATCTCTGTGTTGATGTTAACTGGTAGCACTTCTATATATTCAGATAATCCTGATAAGGACAAACTATTGATTGAGGTAATTACTTATGTGATGCAAAGAGGACATTATAATCCCAAAAATATAGATGATACTTTCTCAGAGCATGTTTTTAACAAGTTCATACAAGGCATCGATGGACAACATCGATTTTTCCTTCAATCTGATATTAATAATTTCAAAAGGTATAAAGACGAAATTGATGATCAAATAAGAGAGGGTGATATTTCTTTTTTTAATTTGACCTATGACCGGCTTATGATTCGTATGGGTCAAGTAAAAGAATTTTATGAGGAATCGCTTAGTGATCCGTTTGATTTTAGTGCTAAAGATTCTATTAATCTCAATTTCGAAGAAATTCCCTATGCTAGAACTTTAAATGGTCTCAAAGAACTATGGCGAAAAAGATTCAAACTCTCTACTCTGGAATATTTCTCTGATTTGTTAGAGCAAGAGGATTTCAAAAAAGAAAAAGATTCTGCTTATCAGATAAAGTCAAAAGTTGTGCTGGAAGAGGAAGCCAGATTAATAACAAAGGAAAATATTGAAAACTATTTTGAGATTTTCGATGAGGTTGAACGTGAGGAGTGGTTTTCGATATACATAAATGCAATAACTCTCGAGTTTGATCCCCATAGCAATTACTTCGAGCCTGATAAAAAAGAGGAGTTTGATCAAAATATTTCAGGAAAGTTTGAGGGCATTGGAGCGCGATTACAGAAGAAAGATCAAGTGGTTGAAATTATAGAGGTCATTGTTGGAGGACCAGTTTGGAAAGCCAAGGCCCTTGAGGTTGGTGATGTAATCTTAAAAGTAGCTCAAAAAGACGAAGATCCCATTGAAATTGGTTCAATGCGATTGGGTGATGCAGTGAAACTCATTAAGGGTCCCAAAGGCACAAAGGTTTTTTTGACAGTTAAGAGAGTAAGTGGCATTATAGAAGAAGTAGTCATTGATAGGGGTGTGGTAGAGTTGGAGGAGTCTTATGTAAAATCCAGTATTATCCACAAGAATGGTAAAAATTACGGTCTTATTCAGTTGCCCAAATTTTACATTGATTTTAAAGATCAAAAAAGTAGAAATGCTGCAAGTGATGTCAAAAAAGAATTAGAGGCTCTTAAAAAAAGAAATGTAAGCGGTATTATAATGGACTTAAGAAACAATGGAGGTGGATCACTTAAGACAGTCGTTGATATTACTGGTTTTTTTATTGACCAAGGCCCTGTAGTTCAGGTAAAAAGCACAGGAGGTACTAAAGATATTCTGTACGATGAAGATCCTTCTATTGTTTGGGACGGTTCATTGGTCATTATGGTAAATGAATTTTCGGCTTCAGCATCTGAAATTCTGGCAGCTGCACTACAAGACTACAAAAGGGCTATCATTTTGGGTAGCAAACAAACTTTTGGTAAAGGAACCGTTCAAAATGTAATTGATTTGAATCGTATTATCTCGGGAAGTACCCATGGCGATTTGGGTGCTGTCAAACTTACTACTGACAAGTTTTATCGTATCAATGGAGGTTCTACACAACTGGAGGGTGTTATTAGTGATATTGTCATAAAAAATCAATATTCATATATAGATATGGGAGAGAAAGACCAAGAAAACCCACTGTCTTGGGATAGTATTGAACCCGCTATTTATAAAAAATCGGGCAATCTGAACAACTATGATTTTGTAGTAAGTCAAAGTGCCAAAAGATTAAAAGATAATCCTTATACACAGCTTTTAGAACAACAAGCTAGAAGAATAGAGGCTCAACAGGATAATTATGTCTATACTCTAAACTATGAGGATCATTTGACTGAACGCGAGTCAAATAAAAAAATATCAGAAAAATTCAGTGTCCTTAAAGATTATAAATCAGATTTAGACTTCGAATGGATTCGAGAACCCGGAGATCCCAATGATGAAGTGGTAAAAGAGAGAAAAAATAGGTGGATAGAAACTCTTCAAAAGGATTTTTATGTCTCAGAGGCAGTGAATATATTGGAAGATTTGAATATCAATCTTGACAATTATCCTGTAGCTCAGGTGAAGAAGTAATAATAATGTTTTGAGGGGGAGTATTCCACACAAAAAATTTCTGAAAGATCTATGGGCAGTTTTTAGCACCCTATATATTATTTTATTGGTTTTGGCAGCTATTTTTGCCTATCAAATTTCTCCTGACAGTACATCCAATGCCAACCAAATGCACTTATCAATCCATTCCCAATCCCCTGGCTTTAGGGTAAAAATGTTGGTGCTTCCTGCTGGAAATGAGGATACTAATGGGGATTCTTTTTTTTCGGGAGAGCTAAATAAAAGAAATGAAATTCCAATACTGGACTACAAGTTAAAATCCAATGGAGTTGAAATTCAACCCTATGGATCCCCATCAGATTACTATGAGTTGATTGATGCATCAAAATTCCAATCCCCGCTCACTGAAACCAACTTCAGAAACCAACACTTAGATGAGAAATCTTTTTTATTGGGTACAGACAAATATGGTAGAGATTTATTGAGTCGATTGATTATCGGATCGCGGATTTCACTTTCCATTGGTTTCATAGCAGTTTTTATTTCACTTTTGATTGGTGTTATTCTGGGAGCTTTGGCTGGTTTTTTTGGAGGTTATATAGATAAATTGATTGTTTGGTTGATCAATGTTTTTTGGTCCATTCCTACCCTGTTGATGGTTATCGCAATTACGCTTGCTTTGGGTCGTGGTTTCTGGCAAGTTTTTATAGCTGTTGGATTAACTATGTGGGTTGATGTGGCTAGGGTGGTTAGAGGTCAAGTTTTAACAATTAAGGAGAAAACCTTTATTAAGGCTGCACAAACTTTAGGATATCGAAAAATACGAATCATATGGCATCATATTATTCCTTTGCTTGTTCCTCATCTAATCGTGATTTCGACTGCTAACTTTGCCAGTGCAATATTGATTGAGAGTGGATTAAGCTTTTTGGGTATTGGTGCACAACCCCCAGTACCCAGTTGGGGAGGAATGGTAAAAGACCACTTCAGGTATTTGTTATTGGGGAAACCCTATTTGACTTTGATTCCCGGATTTGCCATAATGAGTTTGGTTTTGGCATTTATGACATTGGGTAACAGTCTGAGAGATATTTTGGATATCAAGCACTGATTTACCAATCATTTAGCCTATTTGCATCAAAATTTAAATGGATAAAAATCATAATACTAAAGGCTAATATACTCGAACCACCGTAACTGATAAAAGGTAAAGGAATCCCAATCGTAGGAACCATTCCCAAAGACATACCTATATTGATAAAAAAATGCGTAAAGATCAATCCTGCAGATCCATATGAGAAAATTCTTCGGAACTTATTTGTTTGTTTTTCAGCCTGTAATATAATCCTAGAAATTAAGAAACAAAAAAGAAAGATCAGAAAAAAGCTTCCTAAAAAACCCCACTCCTCTGCTATTGTGCTAAAAATATAATCAGTATGCTGTTCGGGAACAAAATTTCCTTTGGTTTGGGTACCCTCCAAAAATCCTTTTCCATTTACCCCTCCGGAGCCAATTGCAATTTTAGATTGATTGATATTGTAGCCTACTCCTTGAGTGTCGACTTCTTTCCCTAAAACAATATTGATCCTATCACGGTGACGCTGTTGAAATACATTGTTAAAAATGTAATCAACAGAAAATGAAAATCCAATGGAAATAATTAAGAAGATTATAAAGGGCCAAATTTTTAATTTAGGATTCATTTTTTTTATAAAATAATATATTAAAAATATCACAAGAGATATAATTCCAATGACTATACCAAAGTGAAAACTGAGTGTAATAATAAACAAGAATAATAAACTAAAAAAAATAATCAAATAAGCATAATTAAGGCCCTCTCTAAACAATGGAAAAAAGAACGCTCCAAAGACAAGAGCTGATCCTGGATCGGGTTGTAAGACGATCAATAAAAAGGGGAGCAAAACATATGCTCCAATTTTTAAGAGTGTTCTGGGGGTTTTTAGGTCTGATTGAAATTTACTCAAGAAGCTTGCGATCATCAATGCGGTAGATACTTTAGCCATTTCAGATGGTTGAACGCTTAAACCTCCTATGCTATACCAAGAGGTAGCGCCTGAGACAGTCTTACCAAAGATGAAAAGACCTAATAATAGAAGTATGGTTACAAAATAGCCAACTAAAGCAAATTGTTCAAAGAACTTACTATTAACTGAAAGAATAATGATTCCAATAAAAAAACTAAATACTAAGAAAAAAACTTGCTTTCCTACAGGTTGAGAAACATCGAAAAAACCGTCTAGTGTTTCACTATATGTAGCAGAGTAAACATTTATAATGCCAAATGATACCAATAACAAGTATACCAATATAAGTAACCAATCTAACCGATAAATAATATTATTATTCATTTATCAAAAAGGGTTCTCCGGAATAAGGCTTTTTATATTCGGCCAATAAACTACCGTTCAACATTCTATCTTCCAACCATTTTCTTTTAACACTGCCATTAAGGTATTTTTCAATCATTAGACTGGCTATCGGGGCAGCCCACCTTGCCCCCCAATAACCGTTTTCCACATAAACAGCAATTGCAATTTTGGGATCGTCTTTTGGCGCAAAAGCTATAAAAATAGAGTGATCTGTGAGTTGGGTTTTAACTCCATTTATTTTTATAAAATTTTCGACGGTTCCTGTTTTTCCACAAACATCAATTCCCTTTATTTTGGCAATTTTTGCAGTACCTCTCTCTACTACCTGATACATACCATTGATAACCTTTTCGAAGTGAATGGAATCAATTGAGGTTTGTTTTTTTTGATATAATTTCAAACTGTCATTACCTAAAGACCGAAGAAAATGGGGTTGGATAAAATACCCCCTGTTGGCAATTGCTGCTGTGAAGTTTGCCATTTGGATGGGGGTAGTCAGAATCTCTCCTTGTCCAATAGCATTGGAAACGATCGTAGCAGATTTCCAGCCCCCTTTTTTGTACCAATAATTATAATAATCTGCATCAGGGATAAAACCTTTTTTCCCAACGGGTAAGTCATACCCAAGGTAATTGCCCAAGCCAAAACTTTTTAGGTGGCCAATCCAAATGTTCATTCCATCCTCAACATTTTCTCCAGATTTATCTATTATTCTCCTGTAAATATTGGCAAAATAGGTATTGCAGGACTTATAGATTCCAGAGTGTAAATCGTTAACTGTTCCAAGACTGCAATGACATTCCATAAACATCCCACGGGCATAAAAGTGACCCTTTTGACAGAGATATTTAGTATTTGTATCAATAACTCCCTCTTGTAAAGCAATAAGGGCATTTAGCGTTTTGAAAGGAGAGCCAGGAGCATATTGAGCCTGTAGACCTCTGTCGAATAAGGGTTTTGCAAGAGTGTCCAATATCATCTTTCGAAAATTTTTTGACCGCTTTCTACCAACCAATATATTAGGATCATAGCTGGGTGCGGTGACCAAAGAAAGCACGTCTCCGGATTTGGGTTCTATGGCTACAATACCTCCCCTTTTATTTTTAAATAATTCCTCACCATATTGTTGAAGTTGCTTATCAATAGTTAACACAAGGTTTTGTGCACCCTCCGTGGCAACATCGTATTTTCCTTCTTCATAGGAGCCTATGATACGATTGAAGCGGTCTTTTTGATAGAATTTTTTTCCTTTTTTTCCTCTCAAAAAACGTTCATAGTATTTCTCTATCCCTTGTCTGCCAATCAATTCTCCCAAACGGTAGTAATTGTCTTTTTTCATATCATTTTTGTTGACTTCACTGACATAGCCTAACAAATTAGAAGCAATGGGAACAGGATAGTCTCTGACAGAATTTTTTAGCAGAAAAAAACCGGGATATTTCCATATCTTCTCCTGAACGACAGCATTACGTTCTCTAGAAATTTTCCCAAGGATGATAGAAGGTAGTTTTACAGAAAAAGTTCTTGCTGATTTTATTTTTTCTGTCAGTTCGGCTTTCGAAACCCCTAGGAGTTTCGAAAGTTCAAGAGTATCAAAGGATGAAATATTTTCTGGTATTGCCATTAAGTCGTAAACAGGCTGGTTGGAAACCAAAAGTTTTAGGTTCCGGTCATAGATGTAACCACGTTCAGGATAAATAGAATTCTCAATAACCGCATTACCGTCTGAGAGAAGCTTATAGGATGAATTGAGTAATTGTAAGCTGATCAATTTACCAACGAAAACTATGGAAGTAATAACAGTTAGAACCGGTAAAAAAAAACGTCTAATCATTTTTATCTTTAAATAGCCCTAAGGAAATGTAAACAAATACAAAAGTAAATAAAGATGAAAAAATAGTGTTTTTTATAATGGTAAGGGTATTGGTAAAACTAAAATAAATAATACTGTAAAGAACTAAATGGTGAATCAATATGATCATCAACATATAGACTAATCTTTGAGAAAATGGACTTCCCTTAATCATTCCCAAAGGTAGATCGTAATTTACACCAAAAGAAAATTTAACAATGAATGGCCTTAAGAACGCAATTGTCAATGTAGCGATAGTATGGCCTCCTGATCCTTGAGTCAACAGGTCGAGTAGTAGGCCAAGGACAAAACCCAATAAAATTAATATAGTGGAATTTCCATCCAGTCGATAGATGATAATGAATAATATATAGAGGTTCGGATTAATGTACCCAAAAAAATTAATGTTATTCAGTAAAAAAGACTGAAGAAATAGAAGTATAATGAATTGAAAAACTACAATTAGGTTATCTCGGTTCATTTTTCAATTCATTAAGTTGTTCTTTTTTTTTGTTTTTCAAAACGTAGACAAATTCTTTTTGGGTAAAATTGCTAAACAGTTCAATGTCAATATCGTAGTATCCTTCCAGTTCGGGTTTTTTAAAATCAATGACTTTACCAATTGGAATACCACGAGGAAAATAATCTGACATCCCACCGGTTACTATAGTATCCCCAATTTCCACTGAATTTAGGGTAGAAACATCGTTAAGTTTCATTTTTTTAGGATGGTTCCCTTGCCACGATAAAGATCCATAAGCACCATTTTTTTTAAAACCTGCATTAATTTTTAGATCTAGGTGTAAAATGGAAATCACACTTGAAAAATTGGCATTGACCTGATTGACAATACCCATTATACCATCGCTTGTTATTACTCCCATTTCAACCTCTATACCGTTTTGATGTCCTTTATCAATAATTAAGTAATTTCTTGCGCTACTATAACTGTTTTTGATAATTCTAGCTCCAAAAACCTGAAATTGGAAAGTTTCAATTACATTTTTTTCGATAGACTTTTCATCAAAATGAATTAATTCAAATACTTTGAGTTTAGCATTTTCAATAAATAGTTTTTCATTGGTATTTGCAAGACGTATGTAATTTGATGTATTTCTCCCAAACTGATTCAGGTTGCTTGAAATGGCAAGGGATATTTTACTGAAAATTGATTGATGATAAAAACTTCGGTGATTTAAAAAAATAATCGAAACTATAAATAACCCTGTATATAAAATGGTATTTCTGTATCTAATTAGAGCATTTATGAGCCGACGCATGAGTCATTATTTGATCAAAATGGTCTTATATCGCTCGATATTTTTTAAAGTGATTCCTGTACCTCTAACAACTGCTTGAAGGGGATCTTCGGCAATGTAAACAGGTAGATCGGTTTTTCTGGAAAGCCTAACATCAAGACCTCTGAGAAGTGCTCCACCACCTGCCAAATAAATTCCCGTGTTGTAAATATCGGCAGCCAATTCTGGTGGTGTTTGTGATAAAGCTTCCATGATGGCTTCTTCAATTCTTATAATCGATTTGTCTAGGGATTTGGCGATTTCATTGTAAGAGATCATTGCTTGTTTGGGTTTTCCGGTAACCAAATCTCTCCCTTGCACAGACATATCTTCGGGTGGATTTTCAAGATCTTCGATAACAGAGCCGATTAATATTTTTATTTTTTCCGCAGTTCGTTCTCCTATGTAAAGGTTGTGTTTACTTCTCATGTAATTGACAATGTCATTGGTAAACACATCCCCCGCAATTTTGACCGATTTATCGCATACAATTCCAGATAAAGCTATTACAGCAATTTCAGTAGTTCCCCCTCCTATGTCTACGATCATATTACCTTTGGGCTGCATGATATCTATCCCTATTCCAATGGCCGCTGCCATAGGTTCGTGGATCAAATAAACTTCTTTACCATTAACTCGTTCTGCAGATTCTTTTACCGCTCTCATTTCCACCTCAGTAATTCCAGATGGGATACAAATAACCATCCTTAAAGAGGGAGTGAAAAATTTTTTCTTAAGCGTAGGAATACTTTTGATTAAAGTATTAATCATTTGCTCTGAAGCATTAAAGTCAGCAATTACACCATCTTTGAGGGGTCTGATGGTTTTGATATTTTCATGGGTTTTTCCATGCATCATGCTTGCTTCATCTCCGATGGCAATGATCTTATTAGTTGTCCTATCAATCGCCACTATGGATGGACTGTCAACTACTACTTTGTCATTGTGAATGATCAAAGTATTAGCAGTGCCCAAGTCAATCGCAATTTCCTCTGTCAGCAGACCCATAACATGTTGATTTAATGTGCGGTAAAGTTATGAAAATTAATGTTTAAAATGACGTGTTCCTGTGAAGACCATGGATAAATCATTTTGGTTACAATAATCTATTGAAAGTTGATCTTTGATAGACCCTCCCGGCTGCAAGATACTGCTTATTCCTACTTTGCCAGCTACCTCAACACAATCAGGAAAGGGGAAGAAAGCATCACTTGCCATTACGGCACCATTAAGGTCAAAATTGAAGTGTTTGGCTTTTTCAATAGCATGGTTTAATGCATCCACTCTTGAGGTTTGTCCTGTACCAGAGGCTAATAATTGGCTATCTTTTGCCAAAACAATTGTATTCGACTTGGTGTGTTTACAGATTTTTGAAGCAAAGATCAAATCATCAACTTCTTGTGCGCTTGGTTTTTTGTCAGTAATATATACTAGTTCCTCTACAATGTCTGTTTTTAAATCCCTATCCTGAACAAGAATCCCGTTAAGACAACTTCTATATGTAATAGAGGGTAATGGAGTGTCTTTTTGAATCAAAAGTACTCTGTTCTTTTTTTCCATCAAAAGTTGCAGCGCATCTTTCTCGTATTTAGGGGCAATAATTACCTCACAAAACAAGCTATGGATTTCGGTGGCCGTTTCCAGGTCAATTGTTTTATTAGTAATCAATACACCTCCAAAAGCCGACATTGGGTCTCCAGCCAGTGCATCAACATATGCTTTTTTGAGTTCAGAGCGGGTAGCAAAGCCACAGGCATTATTGTGTTTAAGAATAGCAAAGCTGGCATCCCCCTTGTAAAATTCGAGCATCAGATTGACTGCTGCGTCAATATCCAGTAGGTTATTGTAAGAAATTTCTTTCCCGTGAATTTGTTCCAGAAGGTCGGATAAAGGGCCGAAAAATTTACCTTTTTGATGAGGGTTTTCACCATACCGAAGGGTTTTGGCAGTATTGACACTCAACTTGAGCACTTCCTCCTCTTGGTTAAAATAGTTAAAAATGGCAGCGTCGTAATGCGAGGAGGTTTGGAATGCCTTTACGGAATATTTTTTTCTTTGTCCAATGTTAGTAGCTCCGTTAGATTGGATCAGAATATCTAGAAAATCTTGGTAATCGTTTTTGTCAGAAACGCAAAAGGTATCTTTAAAGTTTTTTGCAGCAGCTCTTATAAGTGCAATTCCCCCGATGTCTATTTTTTCTACAATTTCTTGTTCGCTCCCACCCGCGGCAACAGTATCCTCAAAGGGATATAAATCCACGATGACCAAATCTATTTGTGGAATTTCAAATTGCTCTAGAGCTGTTTGATCACCTGAGAAATCTTGGCGGTTCAAAATACCTCCAAAAACTTTGGGATGGAGGGTTTTTACCCGACCTCCCAGTATGGAGGGGTAGCCCGTGACGTCCTCAACAGCAGTAACTTCATAGCCCATATCTCGAATAAATTTTTCCGTCCCTCCGGTGGAGTAGAAGGTAACCCCGTATGAATTCAATTGATGGATGATGGGGGCCAATCCTGTCTTGTCAAAAACTGAGATCAGAGCAGATGAAATTTGTTTTTTACTCATTTTTTTCTTGTTCGATTATTTTAGCTAGGGTAATTTATTTTTTTGGATCTGATACAGATACATTTTTTTGGTATTTTTATTTATTAAAAAATAGTAATGCTGATGATGACAAAAGTATTAAAAACATCATAGTAAGAAATTTAATTTTCTCCTTATTTGCTGTGTTTAATTAACCAAAAAAAGCCGACTTTTCAACAATGAGACAAAATGTAAAGATTTCAGGAATGACTTGCCAAGCATGTGTCTCATCGGTAACTGAAAAATTGATAAGTTTGGATGAAGTAAAAGACCTCAAAATTGATTTGGCCGAAGGAAATGTAGTGTTGGAGGTTTCAAAAAGATTGACATTAGAAAAATTGACCTTTGTTTTGCTCCCAAAGTACATACCTTCGTTTGAGTCGAGATCGGTAAGCACTGTTACGATGGAGCAATCAACTTCCAAACTCAAACAGCTTTTTCCACTTTTTTTGATTTTTGCATATCTGATTGCGGCTTCTATTTTTCTCCAGAAAAACTCTTTTCGTATTACTGACTTTATGATTGATTTTATGGGGCTTTTTTTTGTGGTTTTCAGTTTATTTAAATTTATAGATTACAAGGGATTTCCCAATGCTTTTGCTATGTATGACCCTTTAGCCAAAAGAAGTACTTTTTATGCAAAAATTTACCCCTTTATTGAGACCCTTTTGGGCTTGATGTTATTGCTGCGTTGGCAATTGAATTTTGCCTTTATTACCACCATTATAATTTTATCCAGCACTACTGTGGGGGTTATTTATACTCTATTTGATAAAAGCAAGATCAATTGTGCCTGTCTAGGTACTGCTTTAAAG
>JAYPMF010000029.1:0-17865 GCA_038129785.1 Flavobacteriaceae bacterium | reverse complement strand
TATAGTTTTGAGTATCAAAATCCAATGCTTCATAAGGTTTTAAAAAAGTCTGCTCGACTAATCCTCTGAATATGGTTAAGCCGTTTTTGTAGCCCTCCAACTCTAGTGCTGTAAGGTTTCCAACCATCTGATTAAAAATAAATTCCATTCGAGTCTCTGGAGTTGGAAAGTCTTCACTTTTTAAAGGTAAAATGGCCTCAGTCAATAGACTTACAATTTGTTTATCCTTTTCACCCAGTAGGGAGGGCTGTGCGGTAGGAGAAGTACAACGGCTTAATAGTCCAAATCCTCCCAAACCCAGAGCAATGTTTTGAATCGCTTTTCTTCTCCTCATTATTCAAAGATACATTTAAATCAGAAAAAATCACTTTGTTAAAAACAGCAAAAATACTTAAATAATTACAGTAAAATAAGCACCAAATACCATGTGCATAAGTAAGTATTAAAAATATAAAAACCTGAGGTTAATGACATGCCGATCAAAGGGTATTCTATTAGTTAGGTAGTTAAAACCCGAAAAAAGGGGGTTGAAAACTTTTACAACCAAACATTATTATATATAGCTTATTGAGGTCAGATACAATGCTTATATTAGAGTTATTTAAAAGAGTAAAGAAGAATGCACTTTGATAAATTATTTTTGTTGCTTTTGACCTCATTGATTATAATGGGTTGTACAAATTCAAAAAATAAATCTATCAAAGTAATGACCTGGAATATATGGCATGGAGGGCTTCATGGAACAAAAGCAGATGAGTTTAAAAAAGACACTGCCAACACGCTTAACGTTCTAAAAGTACTCCAATATGAAAAGGCAGATGTTCTCTTAATGCAGGAAACCTATTGCTGTGGAATGGAAATTGCCCAACAAGCCGGATATCCTCACTCTGTCAGAGCAAGTTCCAATTTATCTATACATAGCAGATACCCTATTATTGATTCAATAAAAATTTTTAAACCTTTTAATGCTCATGCGGTAGTGATTGATGTAGATGAGCAAAAGCTATTGTTTGTCAATACCTGGTTGCACTATCTACCCGACTCTTTTGAAGGCATTAAAGAATTGACTCCTGATTCTCTGATCGCTAATGAAGCGCCAACAAGATTAAAAGAAATAACCGCCATTATAAGTGCTGTAGATAGCTTGGAAAAAAGGTTAAATATGCCAGTTATTATGGGAGGAGATTTTAATTCGCCCTCTCACTTAGACTGGGTAGAAAGCACAAAGGAATTTCATTATGGAAAGGTGGTAGCTTGGCCAGTTAGCAAGTTGATGCTGGTACATGGCTACACTGATTCATTCCGTGAAGCCCATCCCGACCCTACACAAACATTAGAAGGAACATGGGGCTATCTCTCCCCAAGGGATATCATTTCGGATCGGATTGATTTCATTTATTACAAAGGGCAAAATTTAAAAACCCTTTCCTCTGAAATTGTCATGGAAGATCCCGAGGGTGGTTTTTTCAATTCGGATCATCGTGCGGTATTAACAAAATTTGAGTTTAAAAATTAACATCAAATAAATTTAAATCTATAACATTTAATGTACGAATAAATCATTTCATTTTTGGATAAGAAACAATTATTAACTTTTTTCAATCACCTAATTATTCCTTTATGAAACCCTATCATTTGCTCTTTTTATTTCTTGTTTATGCTTGCAAAAAGGATTCTCAGATGCCTTCAAACAATGACCCTGAAGCGTTTACTATTCCCATCATTCGGATCGATACACAATCTATTCCCATAGATAGTAAAGAGGATTATGTAGACGCAAAGATTGTTGTAGAAGGAGTTGATCCGAATCATAACTTAGCCGAAACAACGATTCGAATTAAGGGAAGAGGTAATTCTACCTGGTCTTTAGGGCTAGAATGGGGAAAAAAGCCCTATCAAATTAAATTTTCTGACAAAACAGAAATTTTGGGAATGCCGCAAGACAAAAAATGGGTTTTACTAGCCGAGCTAAGTGATAAAACATTTATAAGAAATAAAATCGCACGCTACTTAGGGAATAGGAGTCGTTTTGACTACACCCCAACTGCCAAGTACGTAGAACTTTATGTAAATGATGAATATCAAGGACTTTACCTAATCGGACAAAAAATAGAAGAGTCGAGTAATCGAGTAGATATAGGCGATGAAGGCTATTTGGTAGAAATAGACCAGATCCACCGAATTGATGAAGGGGATGTCTTTTTTACTTCTGAACCTTATATACGTGTGAATGGAGAAAATGTATTTAACATTAAAGAACCTAGCTTAGATGAGGGTTCTGAGGAATATTTATTAATCAAAAATCACATTCGTGCGTTTGATGACGTTTTATATTCTGAAGACTTTTCGGATCCTACAACTGGTTACGCTGCTTACATAGATGTAGATAGTTTCATTGATTGGTTCATAGTAAATGAAATTGCAAAGTCGGTAGACGCACGTTGGTATTCGAGTATTTATTTCACCTATATCCCTGGTGAGAAGATTAAAATGGGGCCTATTTGGGATTTCGATCTTTCTTTCGGGAATGTAGATTATGCCGATGCAGAATATTCTTATGGCTTATGGGTTTTAAGTAATCCATGGATTAATCGCTTGTACCAAGACCCTATGTTCCGGGAAAAGGTCAATACTCGATTTGCATATTATTACAACGGCCTTCCTGAAATCATGGCAGAAATCGATGCCTATGCACTACAAATTCAATGGGCGCAGGAACGAAATTATACGGTTTGGGAAACCTTAGGTGTAAGGGTATGGCCAAATCCAGTCTGGTTTGAAACCTATCAAGAGGAAGTAGATCAACTTAAAGGCTGGATAACCGACAGAATGAATTGGTTAAATACGGAATTATAAACTTCTAATTTTGTCAATCATAAAAAATCAAAATGAGTACTGGGCTGCAAATAATATTACTAGTATGTTTTTTTACGTTGGCTTTGAGAGAAGTTTTGGATATGATTAGTGTTATATAGAGTTAGAAGATGGGAAGATTATTACATCCAATCGCAAACTATAAAACAGAAGGCATGATATAGCCAAAGCAGTTGTAATACCAAGTCAAAACAGTTATTTTTGTTTGAGAGGTATTTCTATACAAACTTCAATCCCAGGCTTTCATTTAGTAAGATTTTTGGTGCAAAATCAGCCCCGAAGCACTTGAAGTTTATGAGAATAAATAAGTTACATTTTTGTGGCTTGGGTAATGCAGAAACCCACAACCCAAAAAATAAGAAAACCCCATGTAAATAAAGGCTTTACAAAGGGTTATTCAGGTTATTCGTACCTCGGGTGGGAATCGAACCCACACTCCCGAGGGAACTGGATTTTGAATCCAGCGCGTCTACCAGTTCCGCCACCGAGGCAAGGTGATTTGTTAATTAAATCAGGGCATAAAAGTAATAAAATATTTTAGCCTCCGATTTAAAAATTATCAATAAGGTAAAGCATAATTTTATTTTTAAATTTGTCTACAACTATTTCTTATGGAAACTACCGCAAAAATTTTCGCTTGTACACAAAGTACTGCCCTTGGCAAAACCATTGCCAATCATTTTGGAATTGATATTGGAAAAATTAACTTTTCCCGCTATAGCGACGGAGAATTTCAGCCCTCTTTTGAGGAATCAGTTCGTGGTGCTCGAATCTTTATTATAGGATCTACTCACCCCTCCTCCGAAAATTTGATGGAAATGTTATTGATGCTTGATGCTGCAAAACGCGCCTCGGCACGACACATTACAGCGGTTTTACCGTATTTTGGCTGGGCAAGACAAGACCGAAAAGACAAGCCCAGAGTTCCCATAGGGGCAAAATTAATTGCGAAATTATTAGAATCAGCAGGAGCTACACGAATCATCACCATGGACTTACACGCCGATCAAATCCAAGGGTTTTTTGAAAAACCAGTTGATCATCTTTTTGCCTCCACCATTTTCCTGCCTTATATCAATTCACTAAAACTTTCAAATTTAACAATTGCCTCTCCCGATATGGGAGGCTCTAAGCGTGCCTATGCTTATTCAAAATTTCTTAGTAGTGACGTTGTAATTTGCTACAAGCAAAGAGAAAAAGCCAATATCATTTCGCACATAGAGCTTATAGGAAACGTAGAGGGAAAAAATGTAATCTTGGTAGACGACATGGTAGATACTGCTGGAACCCTTACCAAAGCTGCTGATTTGATGAAAGATCGTGGTGCCATTTCTGTTCGTGCCGTCTGTACTCATGCCTTGCTCTCTGGCAAAGCCTATGAAAAAATTGAGGAGTCGCAACTCGAAGAATTAATTGTGACCGATTCTATTCCTCCAAAAGTTAGTCACCCTAAAGTAAAAGTGTTATCTTGCGCCCCATTATTTGCTGAGGTAATGAAAAATGTTCATTCAAATCAGTCTATAAGTTCAAAATTTGTAATGTAAAGATAATTTTATGAAATCTATTACGATCAAAGGATCCAAAAGAGAAAGCGTTGGCAAGGTCGCGACCAAAGCCTTACGTAATGCTGATAAAGTTCCCTGCGTATTGTATGGTGGTGACAATCCCCTACATTTTTCCGCTAATGAACTTGATTTCAGTAAATTAGTTTATACACCCAACGCACATACTGTTGTTTTAGATATCAATGGAGATCAAAAGATAAATGCCATTCTTCAAGATATCCAATTTCACCCTGTCAGTGACAAAATTTTGCATGTTGATTTTTATCAGCTCTCCGAAGATAAAGAGGTGAATATGGAAATTCCTGTTGTTATTGAAGGTTCTGCTCCTGGAGTATTATTAGAGGGAGGTATGTTAGAGATCAGCAAACGTAAACTGAAGGTAAGGGCACTCCCTAAAAATTTGCCTGATTTTATTAATGTAGACATTTCTTCACTCAAATTAGGGAATAAAATTCTTACTGCCGACCTCGAAAGTGAAGATTTTTCGATCCTACATCCGGAAAATACAGTAGTTTGTAAAGTAAGAACCTCGAGAGCTTCCATGAGTCTTGAGGAAGAAGTTGAGGAAGGAGAGGTTGCAGAAGAAGCAGAAGCTACTCAAGAAGCTGAAAGCAACTCATCAGAGGAATAAACAACATCCGACAATTATACAAAAAAGCATCTCAAGAAGAGATGCTTTTTTTAATTTTACAATATGCTATTCAAGTGGCTTTTTGGTAAATCAAAACCCATTGACATGACAAAGTATTTGATTGTAGGTTTGGGAAATATAGGAGATGAATACCTTAAAACCCGACATAATATTGGTTTTGAAGTTATTGATTTTATCGCTAAAAAGTTTGAAGTTCAAATGTCCGATTTCAAACTAGGTGCAAAGGGAAGTTTTAACCACAAAGGGAAGAAAATCATTCTCCTCAAACCCTCCACATTTATGAATCGAAGCGGTAAATCGGTCAGGTATTGGGCTTTAAAAGAAAAAATTGCCTTACAGAATATTCTTATCATTACAGATGATCTTCATCTCCCCCTGGCACTCCTTCGACTCAAAGGAAAGGGAAGTGATGGAGGGCACAATGGGCTGAAAGACATTGAGGCACAACTCAATACCCTACATTATCCCAGACTCAGATTTGGCATTAAAAGTGATGATAAAGCATTCAATCAAATTGACTTTGTTTTGGGGAAATTTAATGAAAAAGAAGGGGAAAAAGTGGCAAAAAGCTTACCCCAATGCAATGAAATTATTCTTTCATTTACGCAAATGGGATTAGACAAAACCATGAGTAAATTCAATACTAAAACCACTAAGGAGAAGTCTTAAAAACCCCAAAAGTTGAATGAGAAATATTTCCCTTTTTATCTCTGGTAGCAACTTTCCAATAATAGTATCGATCAGGATTCAAAGTGACTGTAACACTATTGGTCGTTAACTCCTCCAAAGCTAAACTCAAAACTTCTGGATCAGCTCCCAAATAGACATCATAACTTTCTATATCATTATCCAAATCAATCGCCTCCCATTTAAGAACTAACGCCCCATTTTCTAAACTTACCTGTGAATGGTTTTCCGGGCTCACTAGTTTTGCCGGAAAAGGGAAGTAATTGCTTTCAGAATTACCCTCCAAATAAAAAGTCCAAACCTCACTTTTACTCATTTTCTCTGATTGCTCTGATTTTGAATGAACCCACCAAGAATATTGTTTTCCTCTCTCAAGAATAACATTGGTGGTAAAGCGTAAGGTTACTTTTTTTTGATCTACATTAGTTAAGATATCTCTAACCACCAATTCGTATTCATCTGTATGAAGACCCTCTTGCCAACTAAAATTTACTTGGCTTTGTTGATCACTGATCTGTGTCGCCGTATTGCATTTGTTATTGTTCTGAGGACCGATCAATAGTGCTGGCTCAGGATCTGGGATGACTTCTTTTTTACAAGCCATCAATATCAATATAAATACCCATAAATAACTTTTCATCAACGCTTTAAGAATTTAAAGTTTTCTATTCTATCTGCAGAAATCACCCTAATCAGATATAGACCAGGAGTATAAGAATCTACAGAAATTTGACAACCTCTGTTAAATAAACCAAGAACAACATCCCTTTGGTGCAGTAGGTCGCCCTGTAAATTGAAAAACATAATTTTCGCCTTCATTGCACCTCCACCCACCAAAATATTTACTACTTCTGATGCTGGGTTTGGATAGATACTCGAATCCTCGGAAACATATATTTCCTTAACCATCTTACCTTGACAATTCAAATCTGTAGAAACCTCTATCAAATTCAAGCCTGACCTAAGGGCAAATTGATGCCGTCCATTCTGGAGTCGATAATTGCTACTATTGAGCTTAAGATTGTAATTTTCTCCACCCGATAGATCTATCGTTACAGACAAATCTAAAGCATTCAATTGAGTAAGGACTTGCAAAGGATCCGGTTCGAATAATTCCGTTTCATAACACCTTTCAAAATCATCATCATCAGGAGAACTGACACATATGGTATACTTACCTTTACCCAAATTAGAAATTGTCATTTCATTTTCGTGAGTAAATAATTCTTCTTTTATATAACCGTTTGGTCCATTGATACTGAGTAGATAATCGAAATGAGCTGTGGCCGTAATGGAGACAGAACCATTGTTTTTCCCTACACAAGTAGGATTTGACTTTTTCAAACTAAAATTATCGTTGGAGTAGATATCACAAACATCTCCTATGTCATTCCCATTTGAATCCGATTGGTTTGAATTGGGAATAGTCGGGCAATTATCCAACACATCTGCTATACCATCATTATCTGAATCCAAAACGACATTACCTCTATAACAAACAGTAATCGAAAATGAATTCAGTGAACCTACCAAAAAATCATCGTACCAATCCTCAATTTCAAGCGACCACCTTCCTTTAAGATTTTTTCCATTAAGAACAGATAAATCTTCCTGAGGTCTGAACGAACCAGTAAATGGCGGGAGAGCAAAGACAATAGACCTAGGTGATTCTTGGTCAAAAACTGTTTCTTTATAATCATCTTGATTATCTCCAATATTTTGAGCCAATTTGATTCTGGTGTTATCTGGATCGACCAAGTAAAGGGAAATGTCTCCAATATAATTGTGATCGAGGCTCACATTCACATTGAGGTCTTGGATGACCACCTGATCGTAAATGTCTAGATTTACGACCGTAGTTCTCGCTACACTTCCAACCGCATCTTTTATTTGAGTTGGCAATCCATCAGCACTGTAGGTATTGCAATTGACAGTATATGTTGTAAATGTTCCAACTTCAGAATAGGTGCCTTGACCACAAGCATTAATGGGTTTTACCCTCCAAAAATAATCCGTACTAAAATCCAAGCCCATTAAGGAGGTAGATGAGAAATCGACAGTTTTGGAATGGGTTAAACTGGTAAAAGTTTCCGATTTTGAGACTTCAATGACATATTTACTTGCATTTGGAAGTGCAGTCCAACTTAAGCTTACTGTTCGGCTCTGTTCTTGTTCAGGGTTAGTCGGAGCCAACAGATTAATCCCTCCAAAATTATCTTCTCTGATTTTTACCTCCAGTTCAATCGAGCGGGTCAATGTCTGACCCGTTGCACGTAATGACAAGTTCAAGTCCTGTGGTGGAAGGCTTTCAAAACCCGAAATCGTTATAGTTCCCGTTGGATCTGAATTTGTAAGCTGACTATTGGAAAACTGAGCCGAAAGGGATGTGGGAAGATCACTAAAACTCAAACTCACTGTCTCATCGCTATTCGAAAATATCTCAAAATCAAATGCAAAAGTTACCTCGTTCTGACAGGCCTCTTGATCAAATCTATCAAATGTAAGTACAAATGGAGAAGGAGTGATCTCAATATCATGGGTATTTACAGCAAAATAAATAGAATTGTCAGGTACAATTTTGATCCTGACCCTTTCAGAGCTGATGCCTCCGGGGACGGTAATCACCTCCTCCCCATCGTTGGGAGTTGAAGTAAGCAAACTTTTTCCAAAGGTTTCTCCTCCGTCTGTAGATAGAAATATGGAAACAAATTTTGTATTAATAGGGGCTTGATCAGTTTGTGCGACGTCCCAAGTTATAGTCTTTTTGGATCCGGCTTCCCAAAGAATCCCCTCTTGATTTTGCGAACTCACTACAAAAGGACCCGCATCGGAAACAACTTTGAGCACTTTAACATCAAAAGCCATCCTCCCCTTTGCCTGGTCGGACGCTGGATAACGATCTCTTACGGTTACTGCCCAGGTCAATTTCCTGTCGACCATAGAGACAGTTTCCCATCGACTATCTATCTGTGGATTAACCATAGTCAAAGATCCTTCCAGAGCTGCATCCATTCCTGGAATGGTTCTTACAGGACTAGCTGAGGGGCGAAGTGACCTTGCCTGAGCACCCAAATGATTGTAAGGCCCAAAATTGGAAGCATCTACTTGACCCGCATCCAATTGTTCCCAGCAATAATATAGTACGTCGCCATCTGGATCGGTTCCGGTAGCTTTCAATTCATAGGCCGTTCCAATGGGTAAAGAATAGTCTCGGTCAGCAGAAACAGTTGGAATTTGATTTTCATTTACTGTTGAGGTAAAACAAGTTTGCGTATCGATATATTCATTGATGTTGTGGATGCTGTGATAGTGAAAATAAGGATCGCTATGACGCTGAACATTGTCCAAGCCAACAATCCCTGCATACCCCATAATAGTCGATCCACTTCCAGGTTCTGCACTGAAGCCTTCAAACTCATTTGTATGGGAAAAAGTATGAAATGCACCAAATTGATGACCCATCTCATGGGTCACATAATCAATATCAAAATGATCACTTAGAAAAGGATCGTCTATTGTACCCTCAAAAGGATGTGCGCTGAAAGCACCCCCTTTGGAGCCATTACGACAGACACTTCCCACAGAACCGGCATTACCATTTCCTCCATCTCTGGAATAAGCAAAAAGATGACCTATATCATAATTTTCAGCACCGAAAATTTCGTCAATAGTCTCTTGAGCCTGATTGTTTAAATCACTGGTATAAGGGTCAGTATCGACATTTGGGAAGATCAAATCTAGTCCTGATACCAACTCCAGACGTATCCCTAACTCCGTTTCAAAAATCTCGTTAACCCTATTAATGGTACTCACTACCACTGCAAATGCATCCTCCTTATTTGTTCCATTTGATGGATCATCATCTCCCCAAAAAGAAGTATATCCCCCCGAAGTTGATATGGCTAATCTAAATGTTTTAATATCTCCGGAATTTGTTTTTCTCAAGCTTTTACGATTACTTTTCAACAAATCATGATATTTCCAGCTGTCCTTGGTTGAGGTGGAACAATTAAAGCCACCCTTGACAATTTGCTTTGAACGACTATAGGAAACATATCGACCTTGGCGATTAATCAAAGGTTGTAAAAATCTATTTTCTCCATTAGGATAAAGCATCCAAGCATTAATTCCCATAGGGGTATAGGAAAGTCTGATATGGACATCTGGGCGTTCACGGCTTTTACCGACATAGGTTCTGATGGAGGGAAACTCTGCCTGTAAGTCGGGTGATAATACAGCCACATTATCGAGTTCAAACAACTCCTCTTTACCCAATTCGTTGGGTAAAAACATTTCAACTTGATCTTTTTCCGCCAAGAATTTAATCCCTTTGGACTCAGTCAAAGTATTTTTAAAAGCAACAGCATCGAAATCTAAATAAAACCTCCCTTTTTCGTCAGATATAGGGAGATAATCAATGGGATCATCTGAGGCATTGGACCAAAATTGCTGCGCACCAATATCAGACAAACCAAGGAAGCAAGCCAAAAATAAGTTTAGACAAAAACGAAATATTGACAAATTAGGTTTTTTTTAGCCATAATTTAAAAAAAGAATTTTAGTCTTGATGAATTTTAGATGTACTTTTGAAAAAAATCAATTTTTTTTTAATGGAGGTCATCCATAATATAAAAAACTACCAGCCTAAAAAACCCTCAATTCTAACAATAGGAACCTTTGACGGGTTGCACATTGGACATCAAAAAATCATTCGCAATTTGGTATCAAAAGCAAAAAAAGAGGATTTATGTTCTTTGGTACTTACCTTTTTCCCACATCCCAGAATGGTTTTACAAAAAGACACCCAACTCAAAATGATCGATACTCTTGAGGAAAAGAGGCAACTTTTGGAAAAATTGGGGGTAGAAATCCTCATTATTCAGCCATTTAACAGGGAATTTTCAAGAATGACGGCCATAGAATACACTAGAGATATTTTGGTTAATGGACTTGGCATTTCAAAACTTATCATTGGATACGATCACCGTTTTGGAAGAAACCGAGAGGCTACTATTGAAGACCTAAAACACTTTGGATTAGATTACAATTTTACGGTAGAAGAAATTCCAGTTCAAGATGTAGAATCTATAGCCGTGAGTTCTACCAAAATAAGAAATGCAATCATTACAGGACATATTAAAAAAGCCAATCAATTTTTGGGAAGAAATTTTTTACTCTGTGGAACAGTTGTTAAAGGAGATAAAATTGGAAGAAAAATGGGCTATCCTACCGCCAATATACTTATAAAGGAAAAATACAAGCTCAAACCACAAAATGGTGTTTATCTCGTTCAAAGCCATTTGGATGACCAAAAATTTTTTGGGATGATGAATGTTGGTAAACGCCCAACAGTCTCTGGTAAAGAAACTCAAATCGAAACTTATTTTTTCGAATTAGAAGAAGACCTATACGGAAAAAAATTAAAGATTGAACTGCTGGAAAAAATAAGAGACGAACAAAAATTTGATTCACTGGAGTTATTGGTTGAACAACTCGGTGTTGACAAAAAAAACTGTCAAGAATTAATTCCATATTACCTTTAAATTTAAATTAATCCGTTGGTTTGCGCTACCTTTATGCCGAAAAAATAATCACATGTTACCGCTTGCATACCTGAGAGAACAAACCGAAAAAATTAAAAAGGGATTAACCAAAAGAAATTTCCAAAAACTAGAGCTGGTAGATCTACTATTAGAGATAGATCAAAAAAGAAGGACTCTCCAAAGCCAATTGGATGAAACCCTTTCCAAAAGTAATCAAGTGGCCAAAGAAATTGGAATCCTTTTTAAATCAGGTCAAACTGAACAGGCTAATTTACTCAAAGCAAAAAGCGTAGATTTAAAAACCACTGGAAAATCTCTCCAAGATGAGCTTAAAAACGTTGAATCAACTCTTATCTCAATCCGAACTCAAATTCCAAATGTGCCCGACGAAAGTGTTCCATCGGGGAACTCAGAGAAGGATAATGAGGAAGTATTCAGCGCAGGAACTATTCCCAATTTAAATGAGCATGCGCTACCCCACTGGGAATTGGCTGTAAAATACGATTTGATAGATTTTGACTTAGGGAGTAAAATTACTGGAGCCGGGTTTCCTGTTTACAAAGGCAAAGGCGCCAAACTCCAAAGAGCGCTTATTCAATATTTTTTGGACAAAAACACTGAAGCAGGTTACGCAGAATTTCAAGTACCCCATTTGGTCAACAAAGATTCAGGATTTGGAACCGGACAATTACCCGATAAAGAAGGGCAGATGTACCATATCCCCGAAGATGAACTCTATCTGATCCCCACTGCCGAGGTACCTCTAACCAATTTTTTTAGAAATCAACTCTTGGAGGTAAAAGACCTTCCTATTTGCCTTACCAGTTACACCCCTTGTTTCCGGAGAGAAGCGGGAAGTTATGGAGCCAATGTAAGGGGACTCAATCGACTTCATCAATTTGATAAAGTAGAAATTGTCCGGCTTGAGGAGCCTCAAAATTCAAGAGATGCATTAGATCAAATGGTCGAACACGTAAAGAGTATTATAGAAGAATTGGAACTCCCATATCGCATAATAAAACTCTGTGGAGGTGACCTTGGTTTCACCGCTGCTCTTACTTTTGATTTTGAAGTCTACTCCACCGCCCAAAAAAAATGGTTGGAAATCAGCTCCGTTTCTACCTTTAATAGCTTTCAGTCTGAGCGTTTACAATTGCGATATAAAGATAAGAATGGAAAAAAACAAGCCGTTCATACCCTTAACGGAAGCTCATTAGCCCTCCCTAGAGTCGTTGCAGGCTTACTCGAAAACCATCAAACAACTAATGGAATCAAAATACCAAAAGTCCTGGTTCCATATACCAGTTTTGAAACAATTAACTGATCGATGATAGTTTATAATGTCACATGCAATGTGGCGCCTGAGATCGAAAAACGATGGCTGGAGTGGATCGATCTTCAGCTTAATAATTTATCAAAATCTGAAAAAATAAGTGCGACCTCCATCCTAAAATTGAATAACAATAGCTCAGAAAATGAGATAGTTTATGCCCTGCAATATCAAATCTACAACAGGGATTCTCTCCAAAGTTTTTTAGATAATGAGGACCAAGTCTTAAAAAAGCGAATCAACACAGTTTTTGGTAAATCCGTACTCCATTTCAGCAGCCAACTTGAAATTATAAAAAAATACCCATGAAAGCCGTTTCTCCTAAAAAAAAATTAGGACAACACTTTTTGAATGATCTAAATATCGCTCAAAAAATTGCGGATTTACTTCAAAATCAAAATTGTAAAAATATCATTGAATTAGGCCCAGGCATGGGTGTGCTTACACAATTCCTTATTTCAGGCCAAAGAAACCTTAAACTTATTGAAATTGACAATGAATCTGTAACCTACCTCAATCACAAATATTCCAAAATGCAAAAGGACATCCTAAATGAGGATTTTCTCAAAATGGATCTTTCAAAAATATTTAACGGCCAATCCTTCGGAATCATCGGAAACTTCCCCTACAACATTTCAAGTCAAATTATTTTCAAGGTCCTGGAATTTCGCCAATACATTCCTTTTTTTTGCGGTATGTTTCAAAAAGAAGTCGCTCAAAGAATATGCGAAAAGCCTGGCACGAAAGCTTATGGTATTCTTTCGGTTTTGTGTCAAACCTATTACAACTCTCAATACCATTTCGATGTTTCTCCCGGTGTTTTTACTCCTCCACCAAAGGTAGACTCTGGAGTTTTCTCACTCACAAGAAAGGAAAATCCGATTATTGATTTCGATGAAAACTTACTATTTAAAATCGTAAAAACCGGATTTCAACAACGCCGAAAAACACTAAGAAACAGCCTTAAAAGCCTGAACATTTCACAACTTATATTAGAAGATAGTATCTTTGACCTGCGGCCCGAAAAATTGTCTTCGGCCCAATTCATAGAACTGACCAAAAAAGTGGGAAATGCCAAAATTTGAATTTGACAAAACAGAGATAAAATTCATCATCGAGTTGATCGATAATGGCTCCGACAAAAAGTTGCAAACAAAACTTAAAGATTTGCACTATGCTGATATTGCTGAGATCATTTATGAACTTTCTACTGATCAGGCAACCTACTTGGTAAAATTGCTTGGCAGTGACAAAACAGCCGATGCCCTAGCAGAAGTCGATGAAGTAATCCGAGAAGGCATCTTAGAAAACCTATCCGCCAAAGAAATTGCAGAGGAGATCGAAGAACTAGACACTGATGATGCCGCTGACCTGATTGGCGAATTGCCCGAAGATCGACAAGAAAGGGTCATGTCACAGATCAGTGACACGGGACATGCAGAGGACATTCGCGAACTCCTTACCTATGACGAGGATACCGCTGGAGGGCTGATGGCCAAAGAATTGGTAAAAGTAGAAGAAGGCCTCAGCGTGCTTAAATGCCTTAATTCCATGCGTGCACAAGCAGAGGAGGTGACCCGAGTACACTCCATTTATGTGGTCGATGAAAAAAATATTCTTAAGGGCCGACTTTCCTTAAAGGATCTAATTACTGCCAACTCCAGAGCAATCGTCAAAGACATATATATCCCCAAGGTCGATTATGTAACCATAGATCAACCCGGAGAAGAGGTAGCCGACATCATGTCAAAATACGACCTGGAAGCCATCCCGGTGGTCAATAACAAAAAACAACTCATGGGACGCATCACCATCGACGATATCGTCGACCTCATCAAAGAAGAGGCTGAAAAAGACTACCAATTGGCAGCGGGAATTTCCACCGATGTGGAAGCCAACGACGGTATTTTCGAACTCACCAAGGCTCGATTACCTTGGCTTTTTCTCGGACTCCTTGGCGGTTTGGGCAGTGTGTTCATCCTCCAAGATTTTGAGCAAGTTATGGAACTGCCTGAACTGAGAAGCTTATTCTTCTACACCCCACTGATTGCAGCCATGGCCGGAAATGTAGGCGTACAATCATCCGCCATCATCGTACAAGGTTTGGCCAACAATGTGGTGAAAGGTTCACTGATAAACCTGCTTTTTAAAGAGGTTGGATTAAGCCTGATCAACGGTTTGGCCCTCTCTCTTATCCTCATACTTTTTGGCACGATCATCCAACAAGACCTCATCATCAGCCTCACCATTGCTGGATCCATGATGGGCGTTATCATCATTGCAGCATTGATCGGTACTTTTGTTCCCATCATTCTCAATAAAAGAGGTATTGACCCGGCCATCGCTACCGGACCTTTTATCACCACTGCCAATGACATTTTTGGTATTTTCCTTTTCTTTTATATGGCCAAAATCCTTTTGGGCTTTTAAATCCAAAACATGAAAGTCTTACACCTAGAGGAAAATCACCCCGCCCTGATCGAAGGGCTACAAGCCTTGGGATTTCAAAATGACACGGCCTATACCGATTCACTCGATGAGATATTGGCCAAAATAGATCAATACGACGGACTCATCATCCGGAGTAAATACCCCATAGACGAGGATTTCTTGTTACGAGCCAAAAAACTCAAATTCATCGGTCGTGTAGGGGCAGGACTGGAAAATATAGATGTAAAAGCCGTTGAATTACGTAATATCCATTTATTAAACGCTCCCGAGGGCAATCGAAATGCAGTAGGAGAACACGCCCTGGGCATGCTTTTGTCTTTAATGAACCGACTCAAAGCAGGAGATGCCGCCATCCGATCAGGCTTGTGGGACCGGGAAAGCCAACGGGGATGGGAACTTTCCGGAAAAACCGTAGGCATCATTGGCTACGGTAATACCGGAAAAAGTTTTGCCCAAAGAATATCGGGCTTCGAGGTCGAAACCCTTTGTTATGATATTTTGGACAATGTTGGGGATCAATTTGCTCGGCAAGTCAGTTGGGAAAAGCTGCAATCTCAGTGCAAAGTCATCAGCCTTCATATTCCTCAAACTCCACAGACCCAGGATATGATCGATAAAAAATTTATTGCCGACATGACCCATCCCTTTTGGCTGTTGAATACAGCCCGCGGTTCGGCTTTAGTTACCGATGATTTAGTCGCAGGACTAAAATCCAAAAAAGTCTTAGGCGTTGGACTGGATGTTTTGGAATACGAAACCCGGTCCTTCTCCTCAATATTCAATGAAAAAGTAATCCCCCCAGCACTTAAATATTTGATGAAGGCAGACAATGTAATACTCAGTCCCCATGTGGCAGGGTGGACCCGGGAGAGTCACGTCAAACTGGCCACCATCATTGTGGAAAAAGTGAAAAAACTATTTTTTTAGGCATACTCTCTTACTACAAACTGAGCGGTATCTGTGGTTCTTTGTTCGACTAAAACTTCACCCACCTTATTTTTAATAAAATTGATAGCCGGTTTGTCAAAATGGCGAATAGTATAAAGGGAAACCCCGTTAGTGACCTCTAATTTAAACTTCGTTTTAAGGGCCTCCAATAAAGGTTCCAACTTATTATATTTATTATAAATGCATATTGAAAAACTAATAGCCGAGTTTTGTATCATCTCCACACGCATTTGATATCGATGCAAAAGCGCAAAGATCTCACTTATATTGTCCTCTACCATAAAAGAAAAATCTTTGGAGGACAGTTTTAACAGGGTTTGATCATTTTTGACAATATAGCATGGAACTTCCGGATATAGTCTTTTTCCTTTTGACACAGCTGTACCTTTATTTTGGGGATTTTCAAAGGATTTTACATATAGGGGAATTTCCTTTCTTTGCAATGGCTGAAGTGTTTTCGGATGAATGACAGATGCCCCGTAAAAAGCCAACTCAATAGCCTCGCGGTAGGAGATTTGATCTAGTAGAACCGTATCGCTAAACTTTCTCGGATCACCGTTCAATACTCCTGGAACGTCTTTCCAAATAGTTACAGAATCAGCGCCCAAAGCATGAGCAAAGATGGCAGCACTGTAGTCAGACCCTTCTCGGCCCAAAGTGGTGGTCAATCCATTGGAGGTACTACCTATAAAGCCCTGTGAGATTAGTGTACTTTTTCCATTCACAGATTCTTGAATGGCAGCCTCAGTATCCGTCCAATACAAATTAGCATCGCGAAAATAGGCATCTGTTTTGATGCACTCACGGGCATCCAACCAGGTATTTTCCATACCTTCACTTTCCATGTAGGCACTAATGATAGTGGTGGAAACCAACTCTCCAACACTCACCACTTGGTCGTAAACCAAGCTGTATTCGTCGATATCGGTAGTGTTTAAAAAAGTTAAAACCCCATCAAAGAGGGCATTTACTCTTTGACTAATCACCGCACTTTCCGACTCAAACAGATCTTCAATAATACGGTGGTGATCTTCCCAAACCTTTTGCAGGTCTTGAGGAAACTGCTCCTTGTTTTCAAAAAAGGAATGGACTACTTGCTCCAAGGCATTGGTGGTTTTGCCCATGGCCGATACCACAATCAGGGTATCATTAAAACCCGTATGGCGTAAAACACGTAAAATATTTTTAACCCCTGCGGCATCTTTGACCGAGGCTCCTCCAAACTTGAATACTTTCATTCTTATGAATTAATTTTTAAGATGTAATTGTCTATGCTTTTTTTATCCATTTGCACACTTCTCCAATCGTCCAACAGTGAAGCTCCGCTTTTTTGGTAAAATTCGATCGCCGGGAGATTCCAGTCCAAAACCGCCCATTCAACCCGCTCTACTCCTTCTTGATGGGCATGTTTCAAAAAAGCTTGGTATAAAAGCGTTCCTATCCCCTTGCCCTTCATCGGCTCCGTAACGATCAAATCCTCTAAGTGGAAAGTAGGCCCCTTCCAAGTTGAATAGCGCGGATAATAGAGTGCCATACCGACAACTTGATCGGCCACTTCGGCTACAAAACATTCAAATAAAGGACGGGCTCCAAAACCGTCTTTTTCAATTTGAGCCTGAGTAACGATCACCGCATGTGGTTCCTTTTCAAAAATCGCCAATTCTCGGATCAAAAATAAGATCGATGCGGCATCAGATTTTACAGCTCTTCGGATTTTAACGTTCATAACGCGGCAAAAATAGGGGGACAAACAAGCATCATAACATTTTGTTATATTTTATCACATTTTAGTGGTTATGTGTAGAAAATATAAAT
>JAYPMF010000028.1:10241-18011 GCA_038129785.1 Flavobacteriaceae bacterium | reverse complement strand
TGCCGGAATTTCAGCGGGAAAAGATTAAAAAAACCAATGCTATTGCCAATCCCGGTTGTTTTGCTACAGCGATTCAACTGGCTCTTTTGCCTATGGCTAAAGCGCAAAAGATTCGGGAAGCAGTCCATATCAACGCCACCACAGGCAGCACAGGCGCGGGAGTGGGATTAAGTCCCACCGGACATTTCAGCTGGAGAAACAACAATATATCATGGTACAAACCCTTTACTCATCAACACTTGGGAGAAATCAGTGAAACCTTAGGCAACCCAAAAATCTATTTCCTTCCTCAAAGAGGAAATTTTACGAGAGGGATTTTTGCCAGTTGCTACACTCTTTTCGATGGTAAACTCAAAGAAGCGATTGAAATGTACAAGGAGTTCTATAAGAACCATCCTTTTACGCATGTATCTGACAATGAACTTACCCTAAAACAAATAGTAAATACCAATCATTGTGCCATACACTTACATCAATTTGAGGATCAATTACTGATCACATCGGTCATTGATAATTTGGTAAAAGGTGCCTCGGGTCAAGCCATTCAAAATTTGAACCTTATAATGGGATGGGAAGAAGATTTAGGCTTACAACTCAAAGCCAGTGTGTTTTAAAAATTAAAAAGAATAAAAATGAAAATAGCTATCATCGGATCAGGGAATTTAGGATTGAGTATTGCCAAAGGATTGGTTTACAACAATACCTACACCTCCCTTTATCTGACCAAAAGAGACCTCAGTCCCATTGAAAAATGGGAGGAATACAACAATGTCAAAATCACTACAGACAACAAAGAGGCTGTAAAAAATGCTGACATTATCATTTTTACGGTACAGCCCCGACAGTTTGACGGCATCTTGGAGGAAATAAAGGATGTGTTGACCGACAAACACGTTTTGATCTCGGCCATTACGGGCTATAGTATCCAGCGAATGGAAGACCAATTGGGAAGGGATTATCCCATTGTACGAAGTATGCCAAATACTGCCATTTCAGTAGGAAAATCAATGACCTGCTTGTGTTGTAATAATACCGGTGAGAAGAGAATTGCTATTGCAGAAGCCATTTTCAATGGACTGGGAACCACCATCAAAATTTCCGAAAAACAAATGCAGGCTGCTACCGTAGTTTGTGCCAGTGGAATCGCTTTTTGGATGAGACTCATCCGTGCAACTACCCAGGGAGGTGTCCAAATGGGTTTTGATGCTGATGAATCAATGCGCATGTCAATGTATACTGCTTTGGGAGCTGCCAGTCTGTTGATTGAAACCAACTCACACCCAGAAACCGAGATCGATAAAGTCACCACTCCTCAAGGTTGCACTATTACGGGTTTGAACGAAATGGAACACCAAGGCTTAAGTTCTTCTCTAATCAAAGGTCTTGTGGCTTCTTTCGAAAAAATTAATGAAATTAAAATGCAATGAAACCTATCAATAGGGATTTAAACTTATGAAACTATTTGACGTATATCCGCTTTATGAAGTTTCCCCCACAAAGGCAAAGGATGTCTATGTTTATGATGAGGCGGGGACAGAATATTTGGACCTATATGGTGGTCATGCGGTCATTTCCATAGGACACAGCCACCCCCATTATGTCAATCGATTACAAGAGCAATTGCAAAAAATAGCTTTTTATTCTAATGCCGTAGAAAACCCGCTACAAAAAGAACTTGCAGATGAGATAGGGGAACAATCCTGTTTACATGAATATCAACTATTCTTGTGCAGTTCGGGCGCTGAAGCTAATGAAAACGCACTAAAGCTGGCCTCCTTTCAAAACGGTAAAAAAAGAGTGGTGGCATTTAAAAATGCATTTCATGGCAGAACCTCCGCAGCCGTTGCCGCAACTGACAATCTCAATATAAATGCACCCCTAAATCAGCAGCAAGATGTTACATTTATTCCTTTTAATAATGTACAGGCATTGGAAAAAGAATTGCAAATAGGAGATGTATGTGCTGTAATTTTCGAACCTATTCAAGGGGTGGGCGGTCTCGATCAGCCTGAAGAAGATTTCGTATTAAAAATGGAACAATTGTGCTATCAATATAATACTGCTCTTATCGCAGATGAGGTGCAATCGGGATTTTCCAGATCGGGGACCTTTTTTGCTTTTCAAAATAACAACATCAAACCCCATGTTATTACCATGGCCAAAGGAATGGGTAATGGTTTTCCCATTGGTGGGATTTTGGTCCACCCCGATATCAAACCAAAATACGGGATGTTGGGAACCACTTTCGGAGGGAATCACTTGGCCTGTACTGCATCATTAGCGGTTTTGGAAATCCTAAAAAAAAACAAACTTCAAAAACATGCTAAAGAAATGGAAGCTTATTTCAGAGATAGAGCAGAAAAAATAAAAGGAGTGAAAATCAAAGGCAGAGGACTTATGCTTGGACTGGAATTTGACTTTGAAGTAGGACCCTTGAGAAAAAGCCTTATATATGAAAAACATATATTTACGGGAGGTAGCAGCAATAAAAAGGTTTTAAGAATCTTGCCACCATTGACTGTACAAAAAGTACATTTTGATCAACTTTTTGATGCATTAGAAGATTTATTATGAAGCATTTTATCACCTTAGCGGATTTACCCAATTTTGAACAGACCCTTGAATTGGCAATGGATTTAAAAAAGAATCCCACACAATCTGATGGTTTGGGCAAAGGCAAAACCTTGGGCTTGTTGTTCTTTAACCCCAGTTTAAGAACGCGACTTAGCACGCAAAAAGCAGCGCAAAACTTGGGACTCCCCACCATGGTCATGAATTTTAGTCAAGAATCATGGGCCTTGGAATTTGAAGATGGCACCAAAATGAGTGGATTGAGATCTGAACATATAAAGGAAGCCGCTAATGTGGTTTCACAATACTGTGACATGGTTGCCATAAGGGCTTTTGCTTCCTTGACAGATAAAGAAAAAGACGAGGCTGAGATTGTATTGAGAAGCTTTGCAAAATACGCTTCGGTTCCCATTATCAATATGGAAAGTGCTACTGCACACCCCTTGCAAGCCCTAGCAGATGCCATCACGATTGAGGAATTTAAACCCAACCACAAACCTAAAGTAGTATTGAGCTGGGCTCCTCATCCCAAAGCCCTTCCCCACGCGGTTGGGAATTCTTTTACCCAAATGATGAAAAATATGGATGCTGATTTCGTTATTGCACATCCGGAAGGCTATGCCCTGAATCCAAAAATTACTGAAAGGATAGAATGCACAACCGACCAAGAAAAAGCCTTGGAAGATGCTGACTTTGTATATACCAAAAACTGGTGCTCCTATGATTTTTATGGACAAATCCTCAGAACAGATGATCAATGGATGATCACACCCGAAAAAATGCAACTGACCAACAGTGGAAAATTTATGCATTGCCTACCCATAAGAAGGAATATTGTTGCGGCCGATGGAGTCTTGGACAGTCCAAATTCATTAGTCATTCAACAATCCCAAAACAGGATCTATTCTGCACAAGCCGTATTAAAGCAACTATTGGAAAATGGATAAACTGGCGGTGATCAAAATAGGAGGGAATGTAATAGAAGATGAAAATGCACTGCAATCCTTCTTGGCAGACTTTGCCCAAATCCAAAGCACCAAAATTTTGGTTCATGGAGGGGGCAAAAAAGCGACAGCCATGGCCAATCAAATGGGGATACCTGTCCAAATGGTTGAGGGCAGAAGAATCACCGATGCTAAGAACCTCGATGTCATCACCATGCTATATGGCGGCAAAATCAACAAGAATATTGTAGCCCAATTACAAAATTTAGGATGCAATGCACTGGGACTATCCGGGGCTGATGGTAATGCTATTCAAGCGGTTAAGAGACCTGTAAAAACAATCGACTATGGTTATGTGGGGGATGTCGTCGGTGTAAATACCGAATTATTTCAAATATTACTCAAAACCGGATATACCCCTGTTTGTTGCGCCATTACACACGACCAAAAAGGACAACTCCTTAATACCAATGCCGATACTATTGCCGCTACCTTGGCCCAGAGTTTATCGCAATATTTTGAAGTATTTTTGGGCTATTGTTTTGAAAAGCAAGGTGTTTTGGAAAATATCGATAACGACAGCAGTGTGATTGAAACCATCACCCCCAAAAAATATAAGAGTTTAAAAGCAGAACAAGTCATTCACTCGGGCATGATCCCAAAGATCGACAACTGCTTTAACGCGCTAAAGAATGGTGTTTCATCGGTTAAAATCGGGGCACCAAAAATGGTAGCGGGAATTACCCCATACACATCTCTAAAATTAAAAGATGAATGAGTTAACTTCAGCAGCAATTGATTTATTGAAGGATTTGATCTCCATCCCTTCTTTTTCGCAAGAAGAAGACAAAACCGCTGACAGAATTGGAGAATGGTTTGACCAATATGGTATTTCTTATCAGAGGGTCGGTAACAATATTTGGGCGCGAAATGAAGCTTATGACCCTAAAAAACCAACCCTTTTACTCAATTCTCACCACGATACTGTTCAGCCCAACTCGGCTTATACCAATGATCCATTTGAACCCAAAATCGAGGATGGAAAGCTTTACGGTTTGGGCAGTAACGATGCGGGAGGGGCTTTGGTTTCTTTGATTGCTTTGTTTACCCACTACTATGCTGCCAAAAATCCAAAGTATAATTTGGTGATGGCAGCCAGTGCGGAGGAAGAAATTGCAGGAAACCAAAGTTTGAGAGGGCTTTTGTCTAAACTGCCTAAAATCGATGTAGCCATAGTTGGAGAACCCACCGAAATGCATTTGGCGGTAGCCGAAAAAGGATTACTTGTTTTTGATGTTGTCATCAGAGGTACCCCCGGTCACGCAGCCCATCCCAACGATGACAACCCCATTATGAAACTTCCCAAAGTATTGGAATGGTTCCAAAACTTTTCGTTGGAAAAACAGTCCAAGTTTTTGGGGGATGTCAAAATTACAGTCACTCAAGTGAATGCAGGAAAAGAACATAATGTGGTTCCCGCTAGTGTTCATCTGGTGGTAGATGTAAGGGTCAACGACCAATACAGCAATCAAGAATTGGCACAAATACTTATAGAATCTGCCCCTTGCGAAATGACTCCTCGATCTCTGTACCTCAATTCCTCCTCCATTGGAATGGAGCACGAATTGGTTCAAGCGGGAATAGCCTTGGGAAGAAAAACTTATGGTTCCCCTACCCTATCCGATCAGGCGGCATTAGAATGTCCTTCTCTAAAATTGGGTCCAGGACTGTCAACAAGGTCACATTCGGCTAATGAATTTATCTTTGTTCATGAAATCGAAGAGGCGGTAAATATTTATATTGAACTCTTGGAAAAAATACTTTAACGATGAAAATCTGGCAAAAAAATCAAGCCCTAGACAGAAAAATAGACCATTTTACAGTGGGCAAAGATCGGGAGTATGATCTATACCTGGCAGCATATGACTGCCAAGCCTCCATTGCTCATGCACAAATGTTGGTAAAAACTGGAGTGATAACAGAGGAAGAGGCTAATCAACTTATCGGAGTATTAAACGATTTAAAAAGTAAGGCCGAAAAAGGGAATTTTGTCATCGAAACTGAGTTTGAGGACATACATTCTAAAATAGAATATGTATTGATTCAAAAACTTGGTGATTTGGGAAAAAAAATACATACCGCTAGATCTCGAAACGATCAGGTATTGGTTGCTCTTCATTTGTATCTCAAGGAAGAGATTAAAACGATTAAAGGGTTGACCCTCAATTTTTTTAATTTATTAATGGATCTGGCCGATCAACATAAGGATCATTTTTTACCTGGTTATACTCATTTTCAAGTGGCCATGCCCTCCTCATTTGGACTTTGGTTTTCAGCCTATGCCGAAAGTCTGATCGACGATGTGACCTTGCTCAACGCTGCCCATCAAATTGTAGATCAAAACCCATTGGGTAGTGCTGCAGGCTATGGAAGTTCCTTTCCGATTGACAGAAGAGCCACTACCGAAAGTTTAAACTTTTCCGATTTAAAATATAATGTGATCGCAGCTCAGATGAGCAGGGGTAAGGCCGAAAAGACAACTGCTAATGCTATCACTGCTTTGGCAGCTACCCTTTCCAAAATGTCAATGGACATCTGTCTCTACATGGGACAGGAACACAATTTTATCAGTTTTCCGGAAGAATTGACCACAGGTTCTAGTATTATGCCGCACAAGAAAAACCCCGACGTATTTGAACTCATCCGTGGCAAATGTAACCTGCTTCAGGGACTGCCTAATCAGTTGGCGTTGCTAATGACCAATTTGCCTTCTGGTTACCACCGAGAGATGCAGCTGGCTAAAGGACCCATCATAGAAGCTATCAATGAACTAAAATCTTGTTTGGATCTTTTTATTTTCACTCTTCAGAAGATAAGTGTAAAAGAAAATATTTTGGATGACCCAAAATATCAATATGTTTTTAGTGTCGATACCTTAAACGAATGGGTTAAGCAGGGAATGCCTTTTAGAGATGCCTATAAAAAGATGGGAGATGACATCGCAAAGCAGAAGTACATACCCAAAAAAACTTTGGATCATACTCATCTGGGAAGCCTGGGGAATTTAGCACTCCAAGAAATTGATCTGAAAATGAAAAAGGCAATGGGATAAAATATCCTACTGACACTAATATAATTGGGATCTTATTGAATTAATTCATCCAAAATTTCCCATCAGATATGCAAGGGTCGGTTTTCCGAAGCCGCCAATGCTGCTTCTTTAACTGCTTCAGCATAGGTAGGATGTGAATGACTCATCCGCGCAATATCCTCAGCAGAGGCACGAAATTCCATGGCGACCACTGCCTCGGCGATCAAATCGGCGACACGGGCTCCAATCATGTGTACCCCGAGTACCTCATCGGTTTGGGCATCTGCCAAAATTTTGATAAAACCATCGGTATCTCCACTGGCTCGTGAACGACCTAAGGCACGCATGGGAAACTGTCCACTTTTGTAATTTACCCCGGCCGATTTAAGTTCTTCCTCAGTTTTGCCTACTGCTGCCACTTCGGGCCAAGTATAGATCACATTGGGAATGAGGTTATAGTCAATATGGGGTTGTTGTCCGGCCAGTATTTCAGCGACCATCACACCCTCCTCTTCTGCTTTGTGGGCCAACATTGCACCACGAACCACATCACCGATTGCATAAATGTTAGAAGCAGAGGTTTGGAGATGGTTATTGACTTCTATTTCCCCCCGTTCAGTGAGTTTTACCCCCGCCGCATCAGCGTTGAATCCACCAGTGGAGGGTTGTCTACCCACAGAAGCCAGGCAGTAATCTCCCTCAAAAGTTACTTCCTCCCCTTTTTTATCCGAGGCCGTGACGGTAACCGCATCTCCATTTCGCTCCACCTTATTGACTTGGTGGGAGAGATAAAACTTTATTTTTTGCTTTTTCATCACCTTGGTCAATTCACGAGACAAAGCACTGTCCATGACCGGAGTTATGCGGTCTGCATACTCAATAACAGAGACCTCTGCCCCAAGTCTTTTATAAACCTGACCCAACTCCAAACCAATTACACCTCCACCGATAACGATCATGTGTTTGGGAATTTCTTTTAGCTCAAGCGCCTCGGTAGAAGAGAGCCACCGCCAAGCGCTGCGCGACCAAGGCTTCTCAGATCGGGATATCTGGGACATCACCAGCGTTGCCGCGTTCTTCAACATGACCAATCGGGTGGCCAGCGGCACCGCCATGGTGCCCAACCCCGAGTACCACAGCCAAGCACGTTAACCGGGCGTGGCG
>JAYPMF010000028.1:0-10231 GCA_038129785.1 Flavobacteriaceae bacterium | reverse complement strand
TCAATATTAATGAAGGGCAAGCTCGTGGGTTTGGAACCTGTTGCAATGATGATGTTTTTGGCCGTAATATCCTCTGGCTTTTCTCCCTCGACGTGAATGGTAGCAGCATCCTTAAAAGAACCCAAGCCGTTAAAAACAGTTACTTTATTCTTGTCCATCAAAAAATCAATACCTTTGGTGGTTTGTTGGACCACGGCGGCTTTTCGGGCAATCATTTTTTCTAGATTGACCTTAACCTGTCCGGGAATTTCAATCCCGTGTTCTTCAAAATGCTTTACAGCATCTTCATAGTGGTGAGAAGAATCCAGTAATGACTTAGAGGGAATACAGCCTACATTAAGGCAAGTTCCCCCTAAAGTATTGTATTTTTCTATCAGTGCGGTTTTCATTCCCAACTGGGCACAACGAATGGCAGCTACATATCCTCCAGGGCCAGATCCAATTACGGCAACATCAAATGATCGCATAGTTTAAATTTTGATTTACAAACAAAAATACAAATGTTTACAGTCTTAAAATAGCTTTTTTAAACGAAACGATTTTTATAATTTTTAAATAAAAAACTAATCTATCTTACAGTGAATTATGTCTCAACAATACTTATTTAATATAGTTTCTGAAATATAGAGTTTTTAAAAATGTTTAAATTGTGATATATTTTTGAGAATTTGAAAACCCCTAATTTATCCCTATCGGCCGCTTTACTCCCCTTAATCACTTTAGTAATACTTTTGACTTATAATGTTACTGTTTTTGGTGATGATGCACTGAGTGGTTCCAACCAATTCATTCTTTTGTTAGGAGGAGTTGTAGGGGGCTTGGTAGGTCTTCGAAACAAAGTCACTTACAGTCAAATGTTGGATAGGGTTGGTGAAAACATAAAATCAGTCACAGGCCCCATTGTGATTTTACTTTTGGTGGGGGCCTTGACTGGGACATGGCTGTTGAGTGGCATTATTCCCGCCATGATCGATTATGGTTTACAAATCGCTAACCCTCGTTTTTTCTTGCCTGCATGTGTATTGATCTCGGCCTTGGTATCTTTGGCCACTGGTAGCAGTTGGTCCACCTCTGCGACCATTGGGATTGCCTTGATCGGTATTGGTAAAGCTTTGGACTTGCCCGTAAGCATGGTAGCAGGTGCTGTGATTTCCGGTGCCTATTTTGGAGACAAACTCTCCCCGTTAAGTGATACCACCAACTTGGCTCCTGCCATGGCAGGAAGTGAGCTCTTTACCCATATCCGTTACATGCTTTATACGACCCTACCCAGTATTGTGATTACCCTTTTGTTGTTTATTGTTTTGGGGTGGAGTTTTTCAAGTTCAGGGGAAGTAGATACTTCCATACTCAGTGAATCCATAAGAGAAAAATTTTACATAAGTCCGAATTTATTTTTGGCGCCTCTTATAGTTATCATAATGATTGTCAAAAAAACTCCGCCGCTTTTGGCCCTATTTGTTGGAACACTTTTAGGAGGTCTTTTTGCACTCATTTTTCAACCTCAATTACTAATGGATTTGTCCGAAAGTTCGGTATTGAATTTTAAAGCCATATATAAAAGTATTTTCAATGCTATTACTGTCAATACTCAGATAGAAACTAATGATCCTCTTTTGAATGAGTTGTTTTCATCTGGAGGAATGCAAGGTATGTTAGGTACGGTATGGTTGATTATTTGTGCTATGGTTTTCGGTGGGGTGATGGACGCAATCGGAGCCTTGCAGGCTATCAGCAATGCTTTTTTAAAATGGGCTAAAACCACTTTTCAACTCGTTGCTGGTACGGCAGCGTCCAGTCTGACGGTTAACCTTACCGCTTCAGATCAATACTTGGCAATTGTAGTACCTGGAAAGATGTTTGAACAAGCCTACCGAGATCGAAAGCTGGCTCCCGAGAATCTAAGCAGAACACTTGAGGATGCTGGAACGGTAACCTCGGTATTGGTACCATGGAATACCTGTGGGGCATATCAATCGGGTGTATTGGGCGTTGGTGTAACAGAGTATTTTATCTACGCTTTTTTTAATTTGATTAGTCCTTTAATGACTTTGATTTATGCCTATTTAAATATAAGGTTAAAAAAATTAAATGTTGATTGATATCCTGTCTGAAATGATTAGAAATTCTTATACTCACAAAGAAATTAGTTATTATCTTATGTAAATTTTACTCCAAATAAATTTAAATTTGACAAATTAATAAAAACTTTAAACCAGATACCTATGAATAATAATGCAAACGGAAATGGTAACATCGCTAAGTGCCCCTATTTAGGTGGAGTATTAAGAGAAAGCGCTGGGGGTGGATCGGTTAACCGAGACTGGTGGCCCAACCAATTAAATCTAAATATTCTTCGTCAGCACTCTTCTCTTTCTGATCCAATGGATCCGGATTTTAATTACACGGAAGAATTTAAAAGTCTCGACCTATCAGCTGTCAAAGAAGATTTACATGAACTGATGACCAATTCTCAGGATTGGTGGCCTGCCGATTATGGTCACTATGGACCATTCTTTATACGAATGGCATGGCATGCAGCAGGTACATATAGAATTGCCGATGGACGGGGAGGTGCTGGAGCAGGTACTCTACGTTTTGCACCACTAAATAGTTGGCCTGACAATGCAAACTTAGAGAAAGCAAGATTACTTTTGTGGCCTATCAAGCAAAAGTATGGCAAAAAAATTTCTTGGGCAGACTTAATGGTATTGACAGGTAATGTTGCAATGGAGTCCATGGGATTTAAAACTTTTGGATTTGGAGGAGGTCGTTTAGATGTGTGGGAGCCTGAAGAAGACATCTATTGGGGTCAAGAGGCGGAATGGCTTGGAGACAAAAGATATACAGGAGATCGAGAGCTAGAAAACCCGTTGGGAGCAGTACAAATGGGACTGATCTATGTTAATCCAGAGGGTCCCAATGGAAATCCCGACCCACTAAAATCTGCGATTGATATTCGTGAAACCTTTGGTCGAATGGCAATGAATGATTATGAAACAGTAGCTTTGATTGCCGGTGGACATACCTTCGGGAAAACACACGGAGCCGCCGATGCAGATCAGTACGTAGAGGCTGAACCTGCCGGAGCCCGAATTGAGCAAATGAGCATGGGTTGGAAAAACAACTACGGCTCTGGAAAAGGAGAACACACCATCACCAGTGGTTTGGAAGGAGCATGGACAACTACACCCACAAGATGGAGTAACAATTACTTTGAAAACCTTTTTGGTTACGATTGGGAATTGACAAAAAGTCCTGGAGGGGCACAACAGTGGACACCAAAAGGTGGTGCTGGTGCCGGTACAGTTCCAGATGCACACAACCCAGACAAATCCCATGCTCCAATGATGTTGACAACGGATATAGCTTTACGTATGGATCCCATTTATGAACCCATATCGAGGCATTTTTATGAAAATCCCAACGAATTTGCCGATGCTTTTGCCAGAGCATGGTTTAAGTTAACCCACAGAGACATGGGGCCTATTGATAGGTATTTGGGGTCAGAAGTTCCTCAGGAAACTTTGATTTGGCAGGACCCTGTTCCTAAAGTTGATCACGTATTGATTGATGAAAAAGATGAAACTACCTTAAAAGCTAAAATTTTAAAATCGGGCTTAAGTGTTTCTCAGTTAGTTAGTGCAGCATGGGCTTCTGCCTCTACTTTTAGAAACTCTGACAAACGCGGTGGCGCTAATGGAGCAAGAGTTAGTCTTTCTCCCCAGAAATACTGGGATGTCAATCAACCTATTCAACTGGGAAAAGTTTTGGATGTATTAACAGACATTAAAAATAAATTTAATGCTACAAACCAAGGTAAAAAAGTTTCATTAGCAGACTTGATCGTTTTAGCTGGAAGTGCAGGAATTGAAAAAGCCGCCTCAGAAGCAGGACATCAGGTTAAAGTTCCTTTTATTGCCGGACGAACAGATGCTACACAAGATCAAACCGATGTTGAATCTTTCTCTGTACTAGAGCCTTTGGCAGATGGTTTTAGAAATTATACGAAAAAGCAGTACGATGTAGGAGCGGAAAAATTATTGGTTGACAAAGCGCAATTAATGACATTGACAGCCCCAGAGATGACTGCTTTAGTGGGAGGAATGCGTGTGTTGAATACTAACTTTGGAAATTCCAAACACGGTGTTTTGACCCATCGTCCCGAAACCCTAACCAATGATTTTTTTGTTAATTTACTTGACATGAATACTACTTGGGAAGCTACAAACGAAAGTGAAAGTGAATTTGAATGCCTTGACTTGACTACGGGTGAAATCAAATGGACAGGCACACGAGTGGACTTAATATTTGGTTCCAATAGTGAGTTGCGTGCTATTTCTGAAGTTTACGGTTGTTCCGATGGTGAAGAAAAATTTATCAAAGATTTTGTGGCCGCTTGGAGTAAAGTAATGCACTTAGATCGTTTTGATTTGAAATAGGTCTGCGTGAAGATTTCATAATTGTAAAACCCCGATCAATTATAGCATCGGGGTTTTTTTAGTCCAATGATTTCGGATGAATTTGTATTTTTGTTTGATAAGCATAATTCATGACCAGAAAGCGTTCCCAACCACCTACATTTTCGGAAGAAAAAAAACAACACATCAGAAAAAGACAAATTCTTTTGGGAAGTTTTTTGCTTTTGTTAGGGTTTTTGATGACTGTTTCATTTATTTCTTTTTTATTTCACCACCAATCAGATCAAAGCACACTAGAATTATTTTTTGATAAAGAGGTTCAGTCGCAAAATATTTTAAATAAAATTGGAGCCCTGGTAAGTCACTTTTTTGTCTATCAATTATTTGGAATATCTGTTTTTATACTCCCATATCTTCTTTGCTATTGGGGTTATTTACTTTTTTTTGATCGTGTTAAAAAAGATCTAATTGTCCACTGTAGTTGGGCAATGCTTTATTTGATTTGTTTGTCTGTATTTTTCGGATTTTACCACATTGATTCTCCATTATTAGGTGGGTTGGTTGGTTACGAAATTAATAGTTTTCTTGTAGCATATCTTGGAAAAATTGGTGTATCAGGTTTTCTAATTTTTTTATTGATTGCCATATTAGTAATCCAATGGAAATTCACTCCAGAAAAAGCCATATTGTTTTTTAGGTCAATTTTTAAAAAGGAAGAGACAACCTATGAAGTTGGCATCGAAAACAGCTTAGATTTAGAAATCGATGATTTTATGGAAAAGACCGATCAAGATATTGATATAAATCAAGTCGACCCCGTTAAGGTTGAAAAATCAACATCAGAAGATGAAGTTACTATGGAGGTAGAAACTTATAAAGAGGAAGAAAGTTTGACTGACAATTTAGCTCAATCTTTAGTGGAGAAACATGGTTTTTTCGATCCAAAACTGGAACTGAGTAAGTACCGTTTTCCCAATCATGACCTACTCAAAGATTATGGAGAAAATTCAATCACCATCGATCAAGAGGAGCTAGAATTGAACAAAAATAAAATTGTTGAAACTTTAAAAAATTATAACATTGGTATCTCAAAAATTAAAGCAACAGTTGGACCTACGGTAACACTTTATGAGATAGTCCCAGAGGCAGGAATTAGGATCTCCAAAATCAAAAATTTAGAGGATGATATCGCTCTTTCGCTCTCCGCATTAGGGATAAGAATAATCGCTCCCATTCCTGGAAAGGGAACCATCGGAATCGAAGTCCCCAACCAGAAACCAAGTATAGTTTCAATGCGCTCTGTTATCACCTCTAACAAATTTCAAACGGCTGAAATGGAGTTACCTTTAGCCTTGGGTAAAAACATCAGTAACGAAACTTTTGTTGTGGATTTGACCAAAATGCCACACTTGCTAATGGCTGGGGCAACAGGTCAAGGAAAATCGGTAGGATTAAATGCTGTTCTTACCTCATTACTATATAAAAAACATCCTTCTGAAATCAAATTCGTTTTAGTCGATCCCAAAAAAGTAGAGCTTAATATCTACAGTAAAATTGAGCGTCATTACTTGGCCAAATTACCCAATACGGAAGAAGCCATTATTACAGATAATACTAAAGTTATACATACACTGAATTCACTATGTATAGAAATGGACAATAGATACGAATTGCTCAAAAATGGTATGTGTCGTAACCTAAAGGAATATAATCAAAAGTATCGAGAGCGAAAATTAAATCCTGAGGACGGACATAACTTTTTGCCTTATATTGTACTGGTAGTAGATGAGTTTGCCGACCTGATTATGACCGCAGGAAAGGAAGTTGAAACTCCCATTGCACGCTTGGCACAATTAGCAAGAGCTGTAGGGATTCACCTGATAATTGCCACCCAAAGGCCCTCAGTAAATGTCATTACTGGGATTATCAAAGCAAACTTTCCCGCCAGAATTGCTTTTAGGGTGACATCAAAAATAGACTCTCGTACCATTCTGGATTCAGGAGGGGCTGATCAATTGATTGGACGTGGAGATATGCTCTACACGCAGGGTAACGACTTGACACGAATTCAATGTGCTTTTGTAGACACACCAGAAGTTCAAAAGATTTCAGATTATATTGGATCGCAAATGGGATACTCCAGTGCTTATGTTTTGCCCGAATACATTGAAGAAAATTCGACTAGTTTGGACCTTGACCCCTCAGAAAGAGACGATCTCTTTAGAGAAGCTGCAGAGGTAATTGTTACAGCTCAACAGGGATCAGCATCACTTCTGCAAAGAAAACTCAAACTTGGTTATAACAGGGCTGGGAGAATTATCGACCAGATGGAGGTTGCGGGAATTGTGGGACCGTTTGAGGGAAGTAAGGCAAGACAAGTACTGATATCCGATTTAAATGCACTTGATGTGTTTTTGAATAATGAAGATGTATAAATTTGCACTATGAAATTTAAAAATTACTTTTTGTTTTTATTTATCGGAAGTGTCTTTACTGTTTGGACACAGACCCCTGTCGAAGCCCAAAATTTATTGGAATTAGCTTCCAAGCAAATGGAAAGTTATGAAAATATTGAATTAGAATTCAGTTATACACTTAACAACCGTATGGAACAAATCAATCAGGAAAGTTCAGGAAAGGTGACTATAGCAGAGGATAAATATAAATTAAAGTTTCTTGATGCAATACAGCTTTTTGATGGAAAAGCACTATATACAATCGTTCCAGAAAATGAAGAAATAACCATTACCCAAGCTAATGATGATGAAGATTTTGGAATAAACCCTAAGGAACTATTAAAATTTCATAAAAAAGGATATGATTACCATTGGGACATTAGTCAAAGGGTAAAGGGAAAAAACATTCAATTCGTAAAACTTATTCCAACTAAAGAAGATGGGGATATCGTTTCTTTGTTATTAGGGATCGACACGCAAAAAAATCATTTATATAAATTAATTGAAGTGGGAGAAAATGGAACCGTTACCACACTTACCATTAATCAAATAAAAGTAGATGGTTCCCTTTCAGAAAATTTCTTCGTTTTTAACCAAGACGACTATCCCAATTATTATATCAACAATTAGAGCATTGAAAATACTTGATCGCTACATAATCATTCAGTATTTAATTCGCCTAATCAGTGTATTTGCTATCTGTATGTTAATTTTTGTGGTACAAACCTTTTGGTTATATATTGACGATCTAGCTGGAAAAGGTTTGGATTTTGAAACAATTTTTAAATTTTTGATTTACTTTGTCCCCAAGCTAATCCCCATCGTACTTCCCCTATCGATATTATTAGCCTCTTTAATGACTTTTGGAAGCCTTGCAGAAAATTATGAATTTGCTGCAATGAAATCGACCGGAATCTCACTTGTACGTTGCATGATGGGTTTATTTTTTGTTCACGTTGTAATCGGTATTGGAAGTTTTTACTTTTCCAATCATGTTATCCCATATGGAGAATTGAAATCCTATAATTTAAGAAGAAACCTGGCCAAGTTAAAACCGGCCATCGCTATCCGAGAGGGAATTTTTAATGATCTAGGACAATTGAGCATCAAAGTAAAACGCAAGTATGGAGAAAATAAAAGATTACTTGAAGATGTGATCATTCACGAAAAAACAGATGATTATAAAAATCGAATTGTCATCAAAGCCAAAAATGGAGAATTAAAAAGTAAAACCACTGATGCAACCCTTCAACTGGTTTTGTATGATGGAAATCGTTATGAAGAAATTGCAGGTAAAAATTATGAAGAGCGAATGAGGTTTCCTCATGCAAAAGTCCATTTCGAAGAATATGTTATGAATATTGACTTGTCTAAATTCAATAACGTAGATCTGAACGAGGAGAATTATACAACTACCTACAAACTGCAAAAAGTAAATCATTTTAAAAAAAGTATCGACACCATGGAACGTTATTTTAGTGCCCAGAGAAAAATATTTAGTTAAAACTTTAACTAAAAGCACTATAGCAGTCAGATAAAATCAATGAAAGGAAAGTATGACTATTTTAAAGATTCACTTGTAAATGCCAATATTCTCAATATCATCAAAACAAATGATGATTGGGATACCGATCAAATTCTTGAGTCGTCTTTAGGTGATGTCAGAGGGATTTTGAGAAGTTTGGAGAATAAGAAGCGAAACTTTTTTGTATTTCAGAAATTAATCAACTTACACAAAATGATCATGCTTGACAAATTCACTTTAATTTTCTCATGTATTTTTCTTTTCTTGATCGGAGCTTCTTTGGGGGCAATCATCAAAAAAGGTGGATTGGGATTACCTCTGGTGTTATCTGTATTAATTTTTCTATCCTATCATTATATTGGAATCTTTGCAAAGAATGCTGCAGAGGACAACAGTATCAATCCGGTTTTAGCCAGTTGTTTATCTTCAATAGTTTTGGCTCCTTTTGCTTTTTATTTGACAAAAAGAGCTTCATTTGACGAAGGATTTGTCAATTTGGATTTTATTATGGTTCCAATTCAAAAAATGTATTCCAAACATTTCGGATCAAAATCATAAAACATCTATGCCAAAAATAATACTCAATACTATAGAGGAGGCAATTGCATCCATTAAAAGGGGAGAAATCATCATAGTCGTTGATGATGAGGACCGTGAGAATGAAGGGGATTTTGTTGCGGCCGCTGAGGTAATTACTCCGGAAAAAATCAATTTTATGGCCACCAATGGTAAAGGGTTGATTTGTACACCTCTGACCGAAAAAAAATGTAAAAAATTAAAATTGGATCGAATGGTAAGTTCTACTTCAGATCCTATGGAAACAGCTTTTACAGTTTCAGTAGACTTCCGTGGTAATGATGTGACAACAGGTATTTCTGCTGAGGATCGCTCCAAAACCATTCGTGCATTGATCGATAAAAAAACCCGAGCTATAGACCTGACTCGTCCAGGTCACGTATTTCCTTTAATTGCCAAGCAAGGTGGGGTTTTACGTCGTACTGGACATACAGAAGCCGCCATTGACTTTGCACGTTTAGCAGGATTCGAACCTGCTGGGGTAATCGTTGAGATTATGAATAAGGACGGATCCATGGCTCGACTACCAGAACTGTTAAAAGTTGCTCAAAAATTTGATCTTAAAATTGTCTCCATTGAAGACTTGGTCGCATATCGGATGCAACACGATAGTTTGATTGAAAAAAAGAGTGATTTTAAAGTAGAAACTCGTTTTGGGCAATTCCGATTAAGAGCCTACCAACAAACCACCAATCAACAAATTCATTTGGCACTTACCAAAGGGAGTTGGGAAGAAAACGAAGCAGTTTTAACCCGTATCAATTCTTTGAGAATCAGCAATGATGTTTTAAGCATGTTGACAGGAGAAATCACCAAAGGGTTGGATGATATTTTTTCTCTCATCAACCAAGCTGATAAAGGTGCGGTTATTTTTATCAACCAACAACAATCCTCAGAAAATTTGTTATCGAGAATCAAAACGCTAAAGGGTATGCAACAAAAAGGGGAGGTTGACAAAGCACCCCCAATCTTGATGGACAGTAGAGATTTTGGAATCGGAGCGCAAATATTACATAATCTCAAAATCAAAAATCTGAACTTAATTAGTAATTCTAGTAAAATGCCCAGAGTAGGTATTACGGGCTATGGTCTAAAAATAGTGGGGCATGTCAATTATTAGTTTTCACAAATTACTGTCTGATATTTTGTCTGAAAATCAATGGGTTGGAAATCAATTAATATTATATTTGCACACCAAGGAGAAATGGCAGAGTGGTCGAATGCGGCAGTCTTGAAAACTGTTGAGGGTCATA
>JAYPMF010000027.1:2618-18226 GCA_038129785.1 Flavobacteriaceae bacterium | reverse complement strand
CTCGTTTGGAAATCACCCAAAGTATGGAACGCCTCAATGAGGTTTTGGCCAAAAAGGCCAAAGAAGATCGAGATGAGTTGCGCACCACCCTCAAGGATTTTCAAGAAACTTTTTCCAAAAACGTCAGGAATTTTAACGAGCTTCAAAAGCAAAATTTTGAAAACCTTAACCAAAAGCAAGATGAGTTGGTAAAAACCACTGAGTTAAAGCTGGAAAAGATGAGAGAAACCGTAGATGAAAAACTCCACAAAACCTTGGAGGAACGTTTGGGTAAATCATTTGAGGTGGTTACTCAGCAGTTGCTCAGGGTTCAAACGGGACTGGGTGAAATGCAGACCTTAGCGGCAGGAGTGGGTGATCTCAAAAAGGTTTTGAGCAATGTCAAAACCAGTGGAGTGTTGGGTGAGATACAGTTGGGCAATATTTTGGAGCAGATCTTGGCTCCAGAGCAATACGATGCCAATGTAAAAACCAAAAAAGGGTCGGATGCACTGGTTGAATACGCCATCAAACTTCCCGGTAAAAGCCAAAGTGGCGGTCCAGTTTATCTGCCGGTGGATGCTAAGTTTCCGCAGGAGGATTATGCCCGTTTACAATCGGCATATGAGTCGGGTGATGCTGATGCTATCGAAGCCTCTTTACGGTCATTACTAAATACGGTAAAGAAATTCGCCAAAGATATTTCCCACCGCTATATTGATCCGCCCAATACTACAGATTTTGGGATCATGTTTTTGCCCTTCGAAGGTTTATATGCTGAAGTGACACGACACCCAAATATCATAGCGTTATTGCAAAGGGAATACAAGATCATCCTGACGGGTCCCACCACTTTGGCAGCCATGCTTAATAGTTTGCAGATGGGCTTTAAGACTTTGGCCATTCAGAAAAGGAGTAGTGAGGTTTGGGAGGTGTTGGCCAGTATCAAAAAGGAGTTTTCGACCTTTGGTACGGTCTTGGAGAAGGCTCAGCGTAAGATCAAAGAGGCCGATAACGAGATCGAAAAAATGGTGACCACCCGCACGCGAATGATGATGTCCAAACTGCGAAATGTAGAACAGATAGAACCCACCGAGGCGTCGGAGGAAAAGGAGGAAGACGACCTTTTTAAACTATAATAATCAAAGCCCTGCGTTTACCTCAATCTCAGGATGTTGAGCTTTAAAAGCCTCAATGCCTGCCGCAGATACACGGGTATTCCACAAGAATAATTTTTTCAGAGAAGCCATTTGCCCTAGGGTAGTAAAAGCTGCGTCAGTCACACGGGTACCATATAGATTAAGTTCGCTAAGATTTTCCATTCCCTGAAGTGCTTTTATGCCCTTGTCGGTCACCAATGGATTTTTTTGGATTTTGAGACGGGTGAGGTTGGGGAATGAGCTGATGTTACTAAGGAGCTCATCGCTAAGCATGCAGTCGGCCAGATTGAGCCAGGTTACATTTTCTTTTACTTTTTGCATGTTGAGCAAATCGACTTTTTGGATGATTTTGGCGGTGAATTTCACGTCCAAAAAGCTTTCCTCGGGGTTGAGAAAACGCCAAATGTATTTTTCACCATTTAGGCCGTTAAGGTCATTGGATGATAGCGCAGGAAGCTTAAGGGTTTCCAAATACGATTTTTCCCTGAGATCAAACTTGTAAAGGACTTCCATGAGGCGTTGCATTTTTGCATCTTTTCGGGCCAGATTAATTGGCATTTGTTTTTTCGCTCCCTTGTCGATCCACCACTCCAGTGTAGCGATTTGATCATAACTCATGGGAACTCCTGCTGGTGGCATGAATTTGGGATGGTCATGTGGAAAACTGATTCTTTTATAGATCAAGCTTTCATAGGGTTTGCCTTTTAGAATGCCTGCACCGCTGTTTCCTCCTTCCATCATACTTTCGAAAGCATTCATATTTAGTCCTCCATAAGCTCTGTTTTCGTTATGGCAGGCCATACATTTCTCTTCCAAAACAGGGTAAATCAAATCTTCGAATACATAAAGTGAATCAACTTCGGAGCGCTCTACTTCCGTCAGGGGGGTTACCGAAATTTCCTTTTTGATATAGGGAAGATTTTCAAAAAGGTAGTTTTGGCCATGGGTCATTTCACCTCCAAAATGACCTGTAACCATAAGCAGAATAATTGCAGTTATATTGATGGATCGGGTAAAAGATCGATTAAACCGAAAGTTGAGGTAGAGTAGTAGCCAGATGATAAAACACAGGACAACAAGAGCGACTCCACTCCAGCGATGAATTTTTATCTGTTCTTCAAAATAATATCCATTGTCTCCCAAAAACCACCCAAAGAGTGCGGCCAATAATCCACTTAGGAAAGAAAAAAACCATCCCATGGTAATGACCCTTTGGACACTATTATTTTTGTTTCGCATAAAAACATCAATGGCAATGGTCAGTAAAATAATGCCAATGGGTAGGTGCACCATAAGAGGATGGAGGCTACCGAGAAAATCAAGGAGTTCTGAGCGCATATTTATTTAGGCCAAGACTTCATTGACTACATTGCCGTGGACGTCGGTCAATCGGTAGCGTCTGCCTTGGAATTTAAAGGTTAGTTTTTCGTGATCTATACCAAGCAGGTGCATAATTGTGGCTTGGAAATCGTGAATATGAACAGGTCTTTCAGCGATATTATAACCAAAATCATCGGTAGCACCAATTGTAATTCCTTTTTTGACCCCTGCACCAGCCATAAAGATGGTAAAACAACGGGGGTGGTGATCTCTACCATAGTTGTCTGGTTTGAGCATTCCTTGAGAATAGTTGGTTCGGCCGAACTCTCCTCCCCAAATGACTAAGGTATCCTCCAATAGTCCCCTTTGTTTAAGGTCTTGAATCAGACCAGCAGTAGCCTGATCTGTTTCTTTTGCTTGTTTTTTGATATCCCTAGGCAAGTTGCCGTGTTGATCCCAACCTCGGTGGTAGAGTTGAATGAATTTGACATCTTTTTCAGCCAATTTTCTGGCGAGAAGGCAATTTGCGGCAAAAGTGCCAGGATTTTTACTGTCTTCACCGTATAGGTCAAAAATGTATTTGGGTTCATCAGACACGTCCATCACTTCAGGGACAGATGTTTGCATACGATAGGCCATTTCATAATTGGAAATTTTAGTCAAAATTTCTGGATCACCAATATCTGCATGCTGTATACTTTGCAATTTTTTAAGTGATTTTAGCTGTTCTTCTCTAATTCCACTTGTTACTCCTGGGGGATTCTCCAGATAGAGTACCGCGTCTTTTCCTGAGCGGAATTGTACCCCTTGGTGTTGAGAGGGAAGGAATCCGTTACCCCAAAGTCGGGAGTAGATGGGTTGTCCGTTTTTACCTTTAGTGACCAAAACAACAAATTCGGGCAAGTTTTTGTTGTCAGTTCCCAAACCATAACTTAGCCAAGAACCAATGGAAGGTCTTCCAGGTAGTTCCGATCCTGTTTGGATCATCGTGATGGCAGGATCATGATTGATGGCATTGGTGTACATGGATTTTATAAAGCAAAGCTCATCAACTATCTTAGCTGTGTAAGGCATTAGATCACTCATCCAAGCACCACTTTGTCCATGCTGGTTGAATTTGAATAGGGAACCGGCAATAGGGAAAGAATTTTGTCCTGAGCTCATTCCAGTTAGCCTTTGTTCTCCTATAATGCTTTTGGGCACTTCTTTACCAAACATTTCATTGAGTTTAGGCTTGTAGTCGAAGAGATCCAATTGGGATGGTGCTCCACTTTGAAACAGGTAGATGACCCTTTTTGCTTTGGGAATGAAGTGGGGAAGTTTCATTTTTTCACTGTCCAACAGATTTAAAAAGTCACTTTGACCATAGGCGTTGACTGGGCTAATAAGCGAACCTAAGGAAAGGGCTCCGAGTCCAAGGGACGTTTTGGTTAGAAAGTCCCTTCGGGTATAGTTTATGTTCTCGTGGTGGTGGTCGTTGCAGTGCATCTTATCGTTTAGTATAGGTTTCGTTATGGTTAAGCAGTGTATTGGCAACCATTGTCATGGCAGCAGTTTTTACACTGTAGAGGTTCATGTCTCTGGCTTTTTCGCCTACGCTAAGGAGTTGATATGCTTTATCTCTATTTTGTCTAAAATATTTGTATTGACTCTTGTAAAGATCAATCAAGATTTCCAGTTCTTCTTCTTTGGGGTGGCGTGCAGTGGCCAAGCGGAATCCATGACTGATTTGGTCCTCTAAGGTGTCTTTGCTTTTGATGATACGTTCGGCAAAAATTCTAGAGGCTTCAAAAAATTGGGGGTCATTTAGCAGAACCAGCGCTTGAAGTGGAGTTGAGGTTACCTCTCTTTTTACAGTACAAACCTCTCTGGAAGTAGCATCGAAAGTAAGCATATTTGGTGGTGGTGAAGTTCTTCGTATAAAGGTGTATAGCCCTCTTCTGTAGAGATCTTCTCCTTGAGATTCTTTATATTCTAAGAGAAAGGTGGAGAAGTTATTTTTCTCTTTCCAAAGCCCCATGGGCTGATAGGGTCTGACACTTTCCCCTCCCACTTTTGTGTTTAGAAGGCCACTTACTTTTAGTGCATTATCCCTGATGATCTCTGCTGGTAGTCGTGAGGTATTTGCCCGAGCCAACAGGAGATTGTTTGGGTCTTTTTGCTCTAGTGATGGATTGCTTAATGATTGTTGTTGATAGGTTTTTGATAGTACCATTTTTTTGATCAATGCCTTTAAATCCCAATCTTCGCTAAAACTTACGGCCAGCCAGTCAAGGAGCTCTGGATGTGTGGGTAATTGTCCCTGCACTCCAAAGTCATTGGGTGTTGCTACGAGTCCTTTTCCAAAGATCATTTGCCAATATCTATTGACAGCGACTCTTGCAGTTAGTGGGTTTTTCTTATTAAATAGCCACTGACTAAGACCCAATCGATTTTTGGGTAGATTTTTATCCATTGCAGGAAGTACTCCTGGTACTTTGGCTTCTACTGTATATAGGGGTTCATTGTAATTTCCGCGATTGTATAGATAGGTGGGACGGGACTCCTCCATTTCACGCATAACCATAATTTCGGGTATGGGTTCATAAACTTCCAAGTATTGCTCCCGATTCTCTTTGAGCTCCTTTTTGAGCTGGAGGATTTTAGGGTCTTTTTCAATGAGATGATTTTGAACCACTAGCCATTGTATTTCTTCTTTTTGTTCGGAGTTTTCGTAGTATATCGATTGAATTTCAAAGGGCGTGAGCACTCCGTTGAAAAATTTCAGTTCGTCGAGCTTACCAGTGAATAAGCCGTAATCACCCGTGGAACCTTCGTAGGATTTTCCGATAATTAAATTTCTTTGAGCACTTACGAAGCCTTTTTCTCTATCCCGATAGGTGGGTTTTATAGTTTTGTAAAGGTTGTCTACAACGGCTTCAGTTTCTATTTCTTTTCCATTATGAAAAAATTGAACGCCTTCTGTTTTTCCACTACCGTCAACAGTAAGGGTAAGGTGTTGCCATGCATTCAATTGAAGGGAGTCCAATGACCTTACATGGATAAGGTTGGAGGGGGCTATATTAATTAAACGGAGATTAACTTTGTTTTGATCGTCCAAATAACATTCCCACCCGCGCCAAAGGTCATTTTTCCCTCCAGAATTGGCTATTATTGATTGGGAAGATCCTTTTTTTCTTTTACTGGTATTTAACCAAATTGAGAAGGAGAAGGGGTCGGTCCATTCAAGGTTAGGGATCAATTTGTTGGTTATGTATAGATGATCATGATCTTTACTGAATTGAAAAGCATTTCCATGAATTCCGGGGACGATTTCGGGCATTTGATCAATCTTACCATAAAAGTCTCTTTTTCCGTCAACACTGTGTCTTCTTTTTTTTATCTCTGCCATTTTTTCAAAACCACCATGAAAAACTAATTGCGGTTTTGCTTCAGTTTTCAGAGCTAATTCCTCAGAATATTGATATATTTTTTTTAATTGTTCATGAGTAATGGCTATTTCTCTTTTAATGTGGCTGAGTCCTTTATTGAGCTGATCTAACTTGGCTTGGGCTTCCTTGTTGGAGAGTGGTAAAAGGGGTCCAAACTCTCCGTCATCTCCTGTCATCCCAAGTTCTCTAATGTTATTAAAGAAAGCAGTAAGCTGGAAATAATCTTTTTGAGAAATAGGATCAAATTTATGATCGTGGCATTTGGCGCAAGCTACTGTAAGTCCTAAAAATGCTGTTGAAAGTGTTTCAGTACGGTCAAAAACATAGTGTAAACGCCATTCTTCGTCGATGACCCCACCTTCTGCAGTCATAGGGCTATTTCTATTGAATGCGGTAGCAAGTTTTTGCTCTTGAGTGGCTTCAGGTAGTAAGTCTCCAGCGAGTTGCCATGTTACGAATTGGTCGTAAGGCATATTTTCTTTAAAGGCCTTAATTACCCAATCCCTCCAGGGCCACATGGTGCGAATACCATCAGCATGTAAACCGTGGGAATCGGCATAACGAGACAGGTCAAGCCAGTCGAGGGCCAATCGCTCAGCAAATGCGTCAGTTTTAAGAAGTTGATCTACTAGGTTTTCATAAGACTGATCACTTTTGTCATCGAGAAAAGTGTCGAGCTCCTCAACCGAAGGTGGCAGTCCAATCAAATCTAGGTAAAGCCTTCTTGCCAAAATAGCTTTTGAGGCTTTTGGTGAAAAATCCAGGCCTTCCTGTTCTAATTTATTTTTAACGAATTGATCAATAGGATTTTGTAAGCCATTGGTGTTTGTTTTGGGTATTTGTTTTTTGGGAGGTAAAAATGCCCAATGTTCTTTCCATTCTGCACCTTGTTCTATCCATTTGAAAATGATGGCTTTTTCTCTATTGGTCAGAGACAAGTTGGCTTCGGGGGGTGGCATGATCAAATCGGGATCTTCGTTTATGATTCTGTGGGCACTTTCACTTTTGTATAAATTACCTGAGCTAAAGGCTCTTTTTCCACTTTCCAATTTGGAAAAAGCTATAGACTCTACATCCAATCTCAATCCGGCTTTTCGAGTTTTTTCGTCGGGGCCGTGGCATTGATAACATCGATCAGAAAGGATGGGTTTGACGTGGTAATTGAAGTCGACCACTTCCGGCAAATTACTGTATTCCTTACTGATTTCATCGGGGACTTCGATTGAGCACGAAAGGAGTAGACCAGCCAAGGCAATAACAGAATAAACCTTTTTCATAATCAACAAAAGCGTTTAAATAGGTATAAAATGGTTATTGGCTAAGTTAATTAATTTTTGTAATAAACATAGGGGGCTTTGTCATTTGGAAATTGTAGGAATTGCATGACTTCGTATTCATTTTTCAGCGCAGTGGAAGGTCGGGGATTTTTGGGGGTAAATACTTTGAGTTTTTCAGGGGGAAGTATTTTGATAAAACTTTCATCAATCGGATCTCCATTACTGGATTTGGGATTTTCGAGCTTTAAGTGTTTTGAGAAAAAATTATAGGCAGCTATTCTTTTGGAATAGCCATAGTCGTGTTTTTCGTTGGCTAAATGTACATTTTCGACCTGATGGGGTTTACCCATGGCACCATAAACTTTTTGAATGTAGGGGAATTCTATGTCAGGAGTATTTCGTGTCCAATCGTCCCCATTGGAGATCAGCAATAGGGGTCGTGGAGCTGCAAGGGCAGCTACTTCTACATTATTGGTTTGAAAGTTAGCCGTCTTGTGAATGGGCATTCCGCTTTCACAAACGCAGCCTCCAAAAAAGTGGGCGGATACTTGCACCACAGGTACAGATACTTTGATCCTTTGATCGAGGGCGGTGAGTAAGAAGGTTTGGGTGCCTCCCCCAGAGCCGCCGGTCATGCCTATTCTTAGTGGATCTACTTCAGGAAGGCCTACCAAATAGTCCAGTACTCTTTTGCTGTTCCATGTTTGTAATAATAGGCTGATGGGCATTTTGTGTCGAACTTGTTTGCTTTCTCCATAGCCTACCATGTCGTAGGCAAAAACAATGGCGCCTTTACTGGCCAAATAGGCACTTCGGAGTTGGACATAGTCTGTAAAGCGTTTGTCTTCTAAGTGCCCGTGTGGGCTCAGTATGGCCGGAAGTTGATTTTGTTTTTTAATAGGACGGTATAGGTTTCCAGTGACATAGAATCCTGGAAAACTTTCCAGGGCGATGTTTTCAACCGTATATTTATCCATTATTTTTTGCGAATGTTTGATGACATTGATTGGACCATTGTAGGAGGAGATTTTATCCCATTCCATTCCCTTCAAGATATTTTCTTTGATGGTTTTGGCTCTTTTTCTCCAACTGTTGGCATCGGTCCAAAGCTCAGAAAATTCTTTCATCTTTTCTTTTCCCTGTGCTTCTGTCCAATGGCGTCCATTGCAAATCATTTGGTTGGCTATGTATTCAAACCCTTGATCGGTTTCAATCTTGTAACCCTGTGCTTGGGAAGGGTTGAAGGTGAACAGTGCCAAAAAAAACCCTATTTTTTGGAGTAGATTCATCATTTTGGATTTAAATACAAATGTTGTCAATATTATTTTCAAAACACAATTTAGAAAATAGGGTATTCAAATCAAATAAATTCTTTTATTAGTTAATGGTAATCTTTAAAGCAAAAAAGTATCGATTTCTGTGACTTAGCATTAAATCAAGCCTGCCAGGAATTTTACTAAACAATTATACAATTCAAGATTATGCATTGGTAGAGGTAAAAGATATATTGAAAACATAAATTCAATTCAATTGTAAAGTGGATAAAAATGTTTTGTTAACGAGAGTTCCTGCATTAATTTTAGTAAATATGTATTTTTCATTCTCTGTGAAACTAAACTTAAGATGAGCAGTAAAAGCGTAAGCTGAATCTTTTATAAAAAAAATATTATATTTAAAATATCAGCTATATACTTTAAGATGGAAAGGAAAAAGTTTATTATGCAATCTCTTCTTGCAGGTTCTACATTGCCAGTTTTCGCTCATGCAAAGATGTTCTTTCCAGTTACAGACCGAATAACGACAATTGGTTCTTCAAAATATAATTTGTCTTCACTTGATGATATCTTCATTGAAAGGCCCCAATCAGGAAGGCCTCACGAGGGAAAGGTTTTGGCCGCTATCCAGCCACACTGTGATGATATTCCTATTTTTGCGGGTGGTACAGTTGCTAAGTTGATTCATGAGGGTTACACTGGCTATATGATTCGTACTTCAAACGATGAGGCGGCAGGTGTTGGAGATACAATAGGAGAGGTGATCTTAAATAATGAGATAGCTAACCGGGCTACATCTAAGGTTTTGGGATTAAAGAAAGTTTATGACCTGAGTTACCAGAACCATAGGATGGAAGAATATAATATCCAAGAGTTAAAGTCCCGATTAATCTTCTTGTTTCGCTTACTCAAGGTAGATACTGTGGTTTGTTATGATCCTTGGGGTCACTACGAAGAAAATCCAGATCATTATGTCACCGCAAAAGCAGTAGAGGCTGCATGTTGGCAAGCGGGGAGTAAAGATTATCCAGAACATTTGGAGGTAGTTAAGCCTCACTTAGTGAAAGAGAAATATTATTTCGCAAGAGGTCCACAATTAGTAAATAGGATTGTGGATTACAGCCCTTTTTTGGACATCAAAGTCCAAAGTAATGTTGTAATAAAAAGTCAGGGACCTGGAGGCGACGCAGGTGCCCGATTAAGGAGATCCTTACTTAGTAAAGGAAAAAAAATACCCTTGTTAGGAGACAGTGACGAAATTGCAAATCATAATTATGTAAAGCATTTTATGCTGGATTTGGATTCACAATATCTAAGAGGGGTTGTATCTGACAAAGAAGTAGGTAAAAAATATGGAGTGGAGTGGGGGGAAGCATTCCATTATATAGGTCCAAGGTCCTCAACCATCACTGATTATATTCATGGTGGGTGAAAAGTTGTGCCTTCAGGTGAGGTAGCCTTTATAATCCTTTTTGGTTAATTAGTAGAAAATCAAAAAACCCCCAGAAACATAGGTTTTTTGGGGGTTAAGGTGGTACCTCCAGGAATCGAACCAGGGACACAAGGATTTTCAGTCCTTTGCTCTACCAACTGAGCTAAGGTACCCTTTTAAAGTCTGCAAATATAAAATCCTTTTTCATCCCTCCCAAAGGATTCACTCTAAAAATCTTTGTTTACTTTTGCTATTATTTGATTTTCGTTTGTATCTAATAGTTGATCTCGGTAACACTTTAGCAAAATTTTTTTTGTTTAATAAGGGTTATTTTTTTGATGAAATAAGTGTTGATTTGATTCGTTTTGGTGATATGGCGAAATCTATAATTTCAGATCATCCAGAAATTGAGGGTTTAATTTACAGTGATGTAAGCAATCAAGCGGGAGAATTTTTCGAAAAATTTTCCGTTCAATTTCCTGTTATAGGTGTTCATTTTGATATGCAATTGCCTTTTAAAAACAGTTATGAAAGTCCCACTAGCTTGGGTTCAGACAGAATTGTTTTGGTTGCGGCTGCTTGTAAAAAATATCCCAACACCAATTTATTGATCATTGATTTGGGTAGTTGTATAACTTATGATTTTTTGGATTCAAATTGTATCTATCACGGAGGGGCCATTTCCCCAGGGTAACAGATGAGGTACAAGTCAGTGCACCACTATACAGGAAACCTCCCCCTCTTGAAGTACAGAAATCCCAAAAATCCAACTGGGAAAAATACTGATCAATCGATTCATGCGGGGATTTATTTTGGAATACTAGACGAGATCAATGCTAGAATTGAATATTATGATGAAAAATACGATTCTTTAACTGTAATTTTAACAGGTGGAGACGCCAATAAGTTGCCTAAAACATTAAAAAATAGCATATTTGCCCATTCTAATTTTATGGCAGAGGGAATGTTACATTTATTAGAATTGAATATTGATTCATGATTAGGATTGCATTAAGACTTTTTGTACTACTAATTGTGTCTTTTGTTTTTTCACAAAACGGCACCACTTCACCCTATTCATATGCAGGCCTGGGGGAGTTAAATTTTAGAGGAACTCAGATTATTCGTTTTATGGGAGGACTTGAAATATACAACGATTCGATACATGCCAACTTATCTAATCCCAGCTCTTATGCAAAACTCAAAATGACTAACTATTCGCTGGGATTGAATTACAGGATTAATAATTATACAGGTGCCAATGAGAGTAAAAGTTTAGCCTCAGCAGGTTTGGATTATATTGGGGTAGCATTGCCCACCAAGTTTTTTGGTTTTGGTTTTGGAATAATTCCTTATACCTCTGTAGGATATAAGTTGTCCTATTTGGAATCTGGAACCGAGAATGAGGACGTAATAAATACATTCAACGGAGAGGGAGGAGTAAACAAGGTGTTTTTTTCGGTAGGTTTTAATCCTGTAAAGTATCTAAGTATTGGAGTTACGATAAATTACAATTTTGGCAATATTGTATACGAAACAGGAAGATTTCAGAACGAGATTACTTTAGGTACAGGACTAGAAAATAAATCAAGCGTTTCTGGCTTAGATTTTAAATTCTCCTCACATCTAGAAATTCCATTATCGGATACTCTGGAGCTACAAGCTTTATTTTCTTTAGCTCCTGAGGCAAATTTGACATCGACCAATTCCAGAATTTTCAATACCCGTTCTTATTCGGGAGCCTCGAATTTTGGGGATGATGTTCAGATTAATTTAATTGATTTAGGTTTGAACAGAACTAACATCAGAATACCGCATCTTCTCTCTTTCGGATTCGGATTGGGTGAAGAAAGAAAATGGTTTGCCGGAGCCCAATACACCATTAATGCTATGGAAAATTTTAGTCATAAATTCATAAGTTTGCCAAATGTTGCATATCAAAATGCCTATCAATTCTCTATAGGAGGATTTTATATCCCGAATTATAGTTCTATAACCAGTTATTGGAAGAGGATTGTTTTTAGGATGGGTTTTCGACACGAGTTAACAGGGGTTATTGTAAATAATTTTGGATTAAAGGAAACTGGCATTAATTTTGGATTTGGTTTACCTTTAGCGGGTTTTTCCAATGCTAATATTGGATTTGAGTATGGAAGCCGAAGAGGTGAAGATGATAATTTTTTTAAAGAAAATTTTTGGTCATTTAGAATTGGTTTTTCCCTTAATGACAAATGGTTTATTAAAAGAAAATATAATTAAATTTAAGGTGATGAAATTTCTCAAAATATTTATTTTTTTGATTGGGTTAATGATGACCTGCCCTTTGGCAGCACAAAACACTGAGGAATGTTTGCAAAATTTATCCATTTTTGCAGAATATGCTAAGATCAAGAACTATGATGAAGCTTATGCACCATGGATGAGCGTTAGGAAAGAGTGTCCATCTCTTAATGTAGCTATTTTTTCATATGGGGAGCGAATTCTCAAAGACAGAATCAAAAAAGCAACACCAGAGACAATTGATGCAGATACTGCAGACTTGATGAAACTTTACGATGAGTGGCTAAAAAATTTTCCCACCAAAAAAAATGTAAATGTAAGTGGAGATATTATTAGCAGCAAGGCCCAAGCAATGTTGGACTACAAAATTGCTGACAAAATGGAGGTTTACAATACTTTTGATTTGGCTTACCAAACCGATGCTGAAAGTTTTAGCAATCCCAAAGAGCTTTATAATTATTTCAACACCTTGTACGATCTATACAAGGAGGGAAGTCATGGGGTATCAATGGAACAATTGTTCAACAAATATGAGGAGGTATCTGAAAAATTTGAACTTGAGTCTACAAATTTGGCAAAGAAGTTGGATGTCATACTAAAGAAACAAGAGCAGGGAATTCCCTTGAACAGTCGAGAGGTAAGGAGCAAAAGGGTTTACGGAATTAATGGAAATGCAATTGGGACATTTCTTTCAAATCTGGATGCTATTATTTCAAAAGAGGCTACTTGTGTTAATTTGATTCCTTTGTATAAAAGAAATTTTGAAGAGTTCAAAACTGATGCCATTTGGTTAAAAAGGGCCGCCTCTCGAATGGACAGCAAGGAATGTTCTGATGATCCATTTTTCGTTACTCTTGTAGAGGCCTTACATGCCTTAGACCCCTCGGCTGATTCTGCTTATTATTTAGGTATATTGAAGGATAAAGCAGGAGATAGTAATGAGGCTTTAAAATATTATGAAGAGTCTATTTCTTTGCAATCAGACCCCTACAAAAAAGCAAAAATTCTATACAAGATTGCTGTCAAATTTAAGAATGCAGGAAGAAAATCCTTGGCCCGAAATTATGCACGAAAGACTTTAAGCTTCCAGCCCTCTTTCGGCCGTGCTTATTTGTTGATCTCTAATCTATACGCTGGCAGTGCCAACGATTGTGGAGAAACACAATTCAATAAAAGGGCGGTTTATTGGTTGGCGGCACAAATGGCCTATAAAGCTGGAGAGGTTGATTCTTCAATTAAAAAACTTGCATTTAAAACGGCGAAGAGTTACGAAGGAAGAGCACCTTCTAAGACCGAAATTTTTACCGAGGGCAACCAGGGGGCTAATATCCAATTCGATTGTTGGATCAAAAGTAGCGTCAAAGTTCCGGACTTATAAATGCATATTTTCATATCTAAAATTTTAAAAAAATGGTTTTCAGTTTTTACTGTGATATTCATTATATCTTGCGATGACGGTTCTTCAACCATTATGCAAATCAATCAATTTAATGAAAACCCCATAGGTATAGCCTATGATATTCGAATGACTTACACGGATTCGGCAGTGGTGAAAGCCATTTTGACAGCTCCAGTAAATTTAGATTTCACCCATCTAAGCTTTAAGTATTCCGAATTCCCTGAAGGATTGAAAATAATATTTTTCAACAGTAATAACGATGAAAACACCCTAGTTGCTGATTATGGAATTCTATACAACCAAACCAGAATAGTTGACCTTCAAGGTAATGTGGTGCTTTTATCTCACGATGGTTCAAGGTTGGAAACTGATCAGATGTATTGGGATGCTGAAAAAGAATGGCTTTTTACAGAGCAAACCTTTACTTTCAAAAATATTAATTACGATATGGCTGCCATACGATTGGATACCAATAAAGAATTTAGTAAATTCCAAACAGGAAAACTTACAGGCACTATGTTAGTGGACGAACAAAAAGACTCTCTGATTGCAGATGAAAAATTATAAAATTTCTGAAATCCTTTACTGGATTATTGCTGTGGTGGCTTTCTATGAGTCAATTAGTTTATGGAGTAACAATCGACAAAAGGCATACATATTTATTGGATTTACCTTTATCTCGGTTTTTATGGCGCTCTTCAGAAGACATTTTCGAAAAAAGTTTAACAAAAGGGGAAATTCCTCTCAATGATCATCTCTGACCTTGTCATTATTATTTGTCTAATACTCTCAGCTTTTTTTTCAGGGATGGAAATTGCGTTTGTTTCTGCAAACAAGATTTTTTTGGAAATTGAAAAGCAACAGACAGGTTTTAATGCTAAGTTTCTAAACTTTATTACTAAAAACCCCTCTCGTTTTATTGCCACTATGTTGGTGGGTAATAATATATCACTGGTTATTTATGGGATATTTATGGGTGACCGTATTTTGCAATTATTTTTTCCTGAAACCCTTTCAGGAGAGGGCATCAGCATTCGAATTGTTTTTATTCAAACAGTCATCTCTACAATAATCATTTTAATTACTGCAGAGTTTCTCCCCAAAGTTTTTTTTCAACAATTTTCCAATGTTTTGATTAAGATTTTTGCCTTTCCTACTGCTTTTTTCTACGCATTGTTCTCCCCAATTACAACCATGATCATCAAGTTGTCAGATTTAATTCTTATGAAGTTTTTCAGCACTGAAGGAGATCAAGTACAATTGACTTTTTCCAAAATAGAATTGGGAAATTATATTGAGGAACAATTGGAGTCGACAAAAGATATCGATAATGTGGATAGTGAAATCCAAATTTTCCAAAATGCGCTTGACTTTTCGGAGGTAAAAGTAAGAGAGGCCATGGTTCCCAGAACTGAAGTTGTTTCTATTGAAATTGGAGCTTCATTATCAGATATAAAAAAACTTTTTACCTCCAGTGGCTTATCAAAAATACCAGTTTTTGAGAATTCTATTGATAATGTTTTGGGATACATCCATGCTTTTGAAATGTTTAAAAAACCTACTGATCTAAAAAAAATTTTACTTCCAGTGGCTTTTGTTCCCGAGACCATGAGGATCAGTGAAGTACTCAAATTATTGACTAAACAACGGAAGAGTATTGCAGTTGTAATGGATGAGTATGGTGGTACTTCTGGAATAATTACCGTGGAGGATATTATTGAGGAACTTTTTGGTGAAATTGAAGACGAACACGATCATATTGCCCTTTTTGAAAAACAAATTGATGAAGGTTTGTTTGAATTCTCTGCTCGATTGGAAGTTGATTACATTAATCAAAATTATGATGTCAATCTACCTGAAAACGAATTTTATGAGACCTTAGGTGGATTAATAGTATATCTAAAAGAGGAAATCCCATCAAAAGGAACACTGATTGAGGTTGAAAATTATGAATTTGAAATCAAAGAGGTAACCTCCACAAAAATTGAAAGAGTAATACTCAAGGTCAAAGATGACATTTAAGAGTTTTATGATTTATCAATTTCTTAAAACTAGT
>JAYPMF010000027.1:0-2608 GCA_038129785.1 Flavobacteriaceae bacterium | reverse complement strand
GTCTTGAGAGTTAAAGAAGATAATTAGCGATGATCTCACTACCAATGCCAGTTAATCTGTTGTTGTAACTCCCTAAATAACAAAGAGATTCTTTTTTATAATCAAAAAGGAAATTGTATTTTCGCAACCGATTTAAAGAAGATGATATGGCAGTATTAGGTCAGATTAGACAGCGTTCAGTATTCCTTATTCTGGTTATAGGTATGGCATTATTTGCTTTTGTAATCTCAGGGGTTTTTGACGGAAATTCAGCTGTTGGTGGACCAAGTGAACCAATAGCAGTTGTTAACGATGAAGAGATTGAATTGACATTATACAGGCAATTGGTAGAAAATACAGAGAGAAACTATAATTTTTCTACGATGCAGGCTGTAAATACTGTTTGGGATCAATTATTGAGAGTCACTATTTTCAGGCAAGAGTTCGAACGTTTGGGAATTGATGCTGGCAAAGAACAAATTGAAATGATTCTATCCCAAGATCAGAGAATTTTTCAAGACCCGAGATTCCAAAATGATGCAGGCTTTTTTGATTTCGGAATTTTCACCAACTTCATTAACCGTTTGCGGGTTGAAAATCCCCAAGCCTATGAAAACTGGAAAATGCAAGAGGAGAATATTGTCGGGATGGCCAAAGAAAATATATATTATGATTTGATTAAATCTAGCAACGGATTTACCGAATTGGAGGGAAAAAATGCTTACCACAGCCAAAATGACAAGGTCAATCTCAAGTATGTGAGGCTTCCTTTTTCTGAGGTTCCGGACAGTCTATTTAAAATATCTGAATCTGACATCAAGCAATTCATCAATAAAAGAAAAGCTGATTATGAGACCGAGGTAAGCAGGTCAGTTCGCTACGTGATTTTTTCCGAAGAAGCATCTGAGGCCGACGAAAATCAAATAAGAGCGGTTATGGAAAAACTTAAAACCCGTAGAATTGAGTACAATGACGTGTCCAAGCTAACTGATACCATTGAAGGCTTGGCTACTACCAATAACATAACCGATTTTGTTGAACAGTACTCCGAAACTCCTTTCGATTCGATCTACAAAACCAAAGGAAATATAATCAATGAATATGCAGATATTATCTTTGGCCTCAATCCCGGTGATGTATTTGGACCATACAAGGACCGCAATCAATTTAAAATCTCACGTTTTCTTGATCGGAAAAAGGGGGGTGCGATAAAAGCAAGTCATATTTTGGTGGCTTTCAAAGGTGCTGAAAGAGCTAATCCTGACATCACAAGAACCAAAGAGGAGGCAAAAAAACAGGCTCAAGAATTGTACCGAAAAGCGAGAATAAAACCTAATGATTTTGCGCAACTGGCCACTGAAAATTCTGATGGACCCTCAAAGTCACTTGGTGGAGATTTAGGCTTCTTTCAGGAAGGTATGATGACAGAAAAGTTTTTTAATTTTTGCAACCGCTCAAGGGTTGGAGGAATTGGATTAGTAGAAACTGAATTTGGTTTTCATATTATCAAAGTCACAGACAAAGAGGATGTGGTTTTGACCGCAGATGTGATCAAAGAGATAGTTCCCTCGGAGGAGACATCTAATAGTGTTTTCCAAAAAACAACCCAGTTTGAGATGGAGTGTATGAAAAGCAAACAATTGGATACGGTTGCCATGAATTATGACTACAAGGTAAAGTTTGTTCAAAAAGTTAATCTTTTAGACGAGAACCTCCCAGGTTTAACACGTCAAAGGAATTTGGTTCAGTGGTTGTTTGACGAAGATACCGGGGTCGGAGATATCAAACGATTTAGTATGACCAATGGAGGATATGTAGTGGCCCAATTATCGGGAATTACTCCCAAAGGTTCGGTTAATTTTGAGTCGGTCAGAGTTGAGGTGATGAAAGAGATAATGAAAGAGCTCAAGACCGCTTATTTGTTAAAAATACATTCTGACAAAATATCTTTAGATGCACTTGCTAGTGCTGCCGATAAAGAAGTCGAGACTGCTTCGGCAGTGACTCAAGAAAATACAGTGATAGCTGGTGCGGGATCAGAACCCTACGTAATTGGTACTGCTTTTGCTCTGGAGCTCAATCAACCTTCGGCTTTAATTAAAGGTAGTAATGGGGTTTATATGATTGAAGTAACTTCCAAAGAAATTGCTGAAGAGTTAGAAAGTTATAGGGCTTATGCCAATGCGCTACAAAACGAGGAGAACACGAGGATCAATAGTTCTATTTATGAAGCCCTGCGCTCTACTGCAGAGATTGAAGACAATCGTCAGTTGTACTATTAGAGCATCATCTCTTTGTAACTGATCACAACAGTATAACCTTTGTTTTTAAAATAATCCGGTGTTGAGTTATCTCCGGTGGCCAAAATAAAATCACCACCCCAAGCACCCAGGCTTTTGATCGTCCCAGGAAAATCGGGAAATTGCTTTTCTTTAATTGGAACCAAGCCTAAAATTTTGGAGATGAATCTTTCGTGCTCGTTAAGTATTTTCTCAAATTCATTCAATGTATCGGCCTTAGAAGCAGCCCTAGTAAGTGATGTGGTATAAATGATTTGCTCCTGATTGATTTTTTGTTTTCTAAATTGTTTTATGGCTTCTCTACTATTTTTCTTATGCTTGAGATAGAT
>JAYPMF010000026.1:0-18869 GCA_038129785.1 Flavobacteriaceae bacterium | reverse complement strand
CCCCTTCACTGGTCCTCCAGAGGTTACCTAAATACGCATGTTCCCATATCCCCTCAGGCTGGGGTGGCATCACAGGAGGTCCAAACATTTTATCACTCAATAAACCTGAAATTGATAATGCTTGATCTCTTATTTCTTCTGCGGTTAATCTTAATCTGGGTCCTCTGGAATAAAAAAGATTATTGGCATCAACGGCTAATTTGGTCTTACTAACTACAGAACTTTGACGATAAGTTGAGGACATTAGTAAGGTTTTTATTAATTTTTTTATGTTCCAGTTCATTGAATTCATAAACTCATAAGAGAGCCAGTCTAAAAGCGCGGGGTGTGTAGGAGTATCAGCCATAGTTCCCATATCTTCCATGGTTGATACCAATCCCTTTCCAAAAATCTGATACCAAACACGATTAACGAGTGTTCTAGCAGTAAGGGGATTTTTCTTATCCACTAGCCATTTTGCAAATCCCAAACGATTTTTTTTTAAATTTTTATCCCATGGGTTTAAGATTTGTGGGACACCTGCTTGTACTTCCTCTAATTTTTTTAGCCAATTTCCTCTATCAAATACATGAGTTTTTCTTTTCATGTGATCCGGATTTTCAACCATAATAGGGGTTTTGTTAATTGCCTTTTTTGATATTAGGTTGAAAAGTTTCTTGGAAATAATTACATTTTTTTTCATTCCTTTCGCCGGCAAATTGGGTAAAGTAGTAACCCAAGATATGTTTGAAACATTTAAACGTGTAGCTAATTCATAATTATTTGTATTTGTTTTTGGATTCGCTAAATTTGGATTAATGGCTTCAACAAAAAGGTCGAAAGGCTCGTTAATTACGGGAATTTTAACTTTAATTATTTTGGTTCGGGGATCAAAATAGTGAAGAACTTGGCCTATTTCATTATTAGATTCATTTTTAAAATCAGGTTTAAAAGCCACCTGAGCTAATAAATCACCCTTTTTGCTGTTAATTCTGAAGTATAGTATGGTACCGGGTTTTGAATCATGCATAACATATAGGTTTTCATAGCCTTGAGTGTAAAAATTTTCCAAAACTGCCTCACCACCATTTCTTAAGGAAAAATCCAATGCATTCATTGATCCCAAATCTTTTTCAATATTTACAATTGAAAAATCATGAGCAGGATATTTCGGTTCCTGAAACTGAATAAAATTTTTAAATATTTTAAAAAGCTTTTCATCTCCATTTGACTTTATCCAATTTAAAATATTTTCAAGCTCTCTTTGATCGTCTTTGGTATAATCCTTCAAATTAGGAGATTCATCAAACAGATCTTCATCCATTGTATTATTAAAAAAAGCCATTATTTTATAATACTCATCGTGTTTTATTGGATCATATGGATGACTATGACACTGAACGCAACTCATAGTGGTACTTTGCCATACATCAAAACTAGTATTCACCCTGTCAATTACAGCGGCAACTCTGAATTCCTCATCATCAGTTCCTCCCTCATCATTATTCATTGTATTACGATGAAAAGCAGTAGCAATTAGCTGATCAACAGTAGGTTGTGGTAATAGATCTCCCGCTAATTGCTCTATAGTAAATTGATCAAATGGAATGTTTTCGTTAAAAGATTTTATAACCCAATCCCTGTACTTCCATATAGTTCTTCCCCTATCTGTTTCGTAGCCTTTAGAGTCAGCGTATCTTGCAATATCTAACCACCAACTGGCCCACTTTTCACCGTAAGCACTATTCGAAAAAAGACTGTCCAGATAATTCTCGTATGTGATCTGACCTTTTACAAAACTTTCAAAGAGATTAGGATCAGGGGGTAAACCTGTTACATCAAATGACAATCTTCTTGCAATGATTTTTTTTTGTGCAGGGGAATTAGGTAGAAGATTCTTTTCCTCCATTCTTGCCGCAATGAAATGATCAATCGGGTTGGTGATAAAGTCTTTTTCATAAAAAATTGAGGTTACTTGTGGTATTTCAATTTTATCGACCGACTGGTAAGCCCAATGTGTCCCCCATTTAGCACCCTGATTAATCCAATCAGTAAGTATTTTGATTTCATCCTCTGACAATGGAGATTTTTGGTAAGGCATTCGCAACTCAGGATCACTGTGATGCAATCGTTTAATCAATTCACTCTTTCGTGCATTTCCTCTTATTATAGCAGGCTTGCCTGAATTAGTAATTGCCATAGCTTCAGATTCAAATAAGACACTAAATCCAGCGTTCCTCTTTACACCACCATGACATGAGATACAGTGTTTGTTTAGTATAGGTTTTACATGGGTAGTGAAATCAATTTCTTCATTGGGTTTTAAAAATAAAAACAAAAAAAAGAATCCCGCCACTATTATCACTGCTCCTAACAGCAGTCTGAAGTCTTTCCTAAAATTAGGGTTCACAATCAACTTATTAATTTTTAAAGCCTATACTAATTTAAAATTAATTCTCAGCACAACTTCCCTTTGTCCACGAATTTATTCCACTTGCCTCGGCGACACAATCATTAGGGTAAGTATTTTTATCACAACCACAGACAGGCATGTATTCTTTGGTACAAGGTATATTTTTTGGAGTCCCAATACAATTGACCTCCTTGCTTTTCTTTTCGCAAGCATAATAAGTAATTAATAAAGATATTAGCCAAATGCGAGGAAACATTTATATTAATGAAGTTTTTTTAAGAAAAAGTTTTTCCAGCGTATTTTTTTATTTTCCCTAGCTTTACTTTGACCAATACCGTGTAGTTGAAGAGCGATATAACCATTTGAAGTTAAGTTGTCATAAACATCACCAATCATGATGCCATTGATCCAAGATTGGATATGATTACCTTTGACTCTGACACGGAAATGATTCCATTCAAGAGGTTTAAAAGCAGACCTAACTTTTTCATTAACTCCTGGGGTTTGGAGAAAACCTCTACCTGCCTCCTCATAGATAGAGCCACTCCAAGACCTTGAAGTTGGATCAATTTCGATCTGGTAACCCCAAAACCTTCCAGCTTCCCATTTTTTATTCATTAATAATTTCTCCCCATCGTCATCAAAACGCCCCCCCCAACGGATGGTTTCCATATCTTTATCGTAAATATTACTTCTGATCTGAACCCCTGAGTTCAGCACGGTATCCAACTTGACCTCAAACTCTAGTTCAAAGTCTTGATATTTTTTTTTGGTGTGTAAAAAAGAATTTGGTAAACCAATTATGGCTTCAGCAACAATGCTTTCGTCCTCTGCATAAAACTTACCTCCACCATAATTTACCCAACCCTTTAGATCTTTACCGTTAAAAATAATTTCATCTTGATCTTGACATGAAAAAACTAAAAATGTAATCAATATCAAAAAAAATATATTTTTCACGTTAATTGGTTATTTGTACAATTTAAAAATTTTTCAAATAAAAATTCAAATACTTAAGTATTTAGCGCAGTATTAAAAAATTTAGGTTGAGATATTTTTTTTATATTAATGTGTTAAAAAACTAATCCATGAGAAATTTATTGAATTTAATGTTGCTGTTTATTGTCTCACTTGCACAATCACAAAACTGGAAGGTTGTTGAGGGGAAACTTATGAGTGAATGGGCTAAAAACGTTAAACCAGAAAATGTCTGGCAAGAATATCCTCGTCCACAGTTTGAAAGAACTCAATGGAAAAATCTCAATGGACTTTGGGATTATGCTATTTTAAAATCCCATCAAATTCAACCCGAAAAGTTTCAAGGAAAGATTTTGGTTCCTTTTAGTTTTGAATCCGCTTTGTCAGGAGTTGGAAAAAGCATCAATCCAAATGATAAGATTTGGTATAGGAGAAGTTTTATCCTCCCAAACAACTGGAGTGAAAAAGATGTTGTCATTCATTTTGAAGCAGTAGATTACAAATGTGCTCTCTGGGTAAACGATATTTTGGTGGGAACTCATAAAGGAGGATTTGATCGTTTTTCTTTTAACATTACTCCTTACCTAAAATCTAGTAGAAGTCAAAAGGTTGTATTGGCAGTAGAGGACGCTACCAATTTCAGTTCACAGCCCCGAGGTAAACAACAAATCAATGCCAGTGGTATATATTATACACCAGTAAGTGGAATATGGCAAACAGTTTGGTTGGAAGCAGTCTCGCCCGAAGCCTATTTAAAACAAGTGAAAACAACCACCAATATTGATAAAAGCACTGTGTCCCTTATACCAATGACTAATGTGAGTTTAGTGAATAGATATAAAGTAGCTATTGATGTTTTTTTTGACGAAAAAAAAGTAGCTTCGGGAATTACAAAACCAAACACACCTTTGCATTTAAAGATAGAAAATGCCCAACTATGGTCACCCGACCACCCTCATCTATATGATATAAAAATGAATTTGATCAATCCCTTAGGTAAGGTAATCGATCAAGTAAAGAGTTATTTCGGGATGCGAAAAATAAGTCTGGAAGATCACAAGGGAGTCAAATATCTCTTCCTAAATAATACACCTCTTTTCCAATATGGACCCCTTGACCAAGGCTGGTGGCCTGACGGATTGTTGACCCCTCCCTCTGATAAAGCCATGCGATACGATATTGAAATGACCAAGGCAATGGGCTTTAACATGATACGAAAGCATGTAAAAATCGAACCCGATCGATGGTATTATCATTGCGACCAACTGGGAATTATGGTTTGGCAAGACATGCCCTCCTATAACCGATTGGCATTGAAAACTCCAGTAGAAATGGAAAAAACCAAGAAAAAGGAAAGAATCTACAATTCCCTAGAGAGAGTTAAGAAAGATGGCACAGATCTGAACAGACTCTCAGAGGATTCCGCTCAATTTGAATTCGAACTCAGACGTATGATAGATATGCATTTTAATGCACCAAGTATCATAATGTGGGTCCCTTTTAATGAAGGCTGGGGGCAATACGATACTTGTAGGATCGCTCATTTTATAAAACAATTAGATCCAGATCGATTGGTCAATCCTACTAGTGGTTGGTCACTAAGACCCTGCGGTGATATTTATGACATTCATACATATGATGTAGACCTGACTGTTCCCCCTACTGCTGTTGACAGGGCAACAGTGGTAGGAGAGTTTGGAGGTATTGGATACCCAATAGAGAAACACCTATGGAATCCCGAAATGCGTAATTGGGGCTATCAGACCTATTACAATGCGCAGGAATTGCTAAAAAACTATATATACAAATTCAATCAAATTGCAGAAATGAAAGAAAGAAATGGACTCTCGGCAGCTGTTTACACACAGACTACTGATGTTGAAGGGGAGATAAATGGTTTAATGACATATGACCGAAAAGTGATCAAAATGCCTGCTGAAAAGCTAAAAGAATTACATGCCAAACTGTATCAAGAGTAATTTCAAATGATGAAAATTAATAAAACAGTTTTTGTAGCACTTTTGCTAAGTTTTGTATTTTGTGAGCAACCTAAAAAACAAGTATTTGTGTTAAATGCCAGTGATTTCCGAACTGAAATAAAAGGAAAAAAAACAGACATATATCTCCTTAAAAGCGATAAAATACAAGTTTACATAACCAATTATGGTGGACGGATAGTAAGTCTTCTGACTCCCGATAAATATGGTGAAATGGGTGATGTAGTATTGGGTTTTAAGAACATAGCAGATTATAAAAAAGCTAAAACACCCTATCACGGTTGTTTGATCGGAAGATATGGAAATCGCATCGCAAAAGGAAAATTTGAATTGGACGGAAAGACCTATGTACTGCCAATAAACAACAATGAAAATCACCTACACGGTGGACCTGGTGGATTCCACAATAAAGTATGGGAAGTTGTTTCCTCCAACCAGAACTCTGTTGTAATGGCTTATTTATCTGAGGATGGTGAGATGGGATACCCAGGAAACTTGAAGGTAAGAGTTACCTATTCAGTCAATGATGACGAATTGAGTATTACCTATGAGGCTACTACTGACAAAGCCACTCCGGTCAACTTGACAAACCACGCTTTTTTCAATTTGGCTGGACAAGCTAAGGGCAGCATAAACGATCATCTTTTAATGATCAATGCCAGTCACTTTACTCCAGTGGATAAAGGTCTGATCCCTTTGGGAGAGATACGGTCTGTTGAAGGCAGTCCTTTCGACTTTAGAAAGCTCAAGACCATAGGTCAAGATTTAAACAAACAAGCTACCGACATCCAACTTACTCGCGGGGGAGGTTATGACCACAATTTTGTTCTCAACAAGGAATCCGATGGAATGAGCTTAGCAGCGAGGGTGGTAGAACCAAAAAGTGGAAGACAACTCGAAATTTTTACCGAAGAACCAGGAATACAATTTTATGGTGGTAACTTTATGGATGGCAGTGATATTGGAAAATATGGAACAAAATTTGAATATCGTGCTTCTTTTGCTTTGGAGACACAACATTTCCCGGATTCGCCCAACCAACATGCTTTTCCTAGTACAATTCTAAATCCTGGAGAAACATATCGGACTAAGAGTATTTATAAATTTTCAACTGCCAAATAAATGATTTGTGGCTAGTGGTCTGCGGACATGAATTAAGAAGGCCAAAAGGCAGAGGGAGAAAGTTATGCTAATCAATAAAATGATTACTCATTGGAGGGTTTACCAATAGTAGCGAGGATGCCACCATCCACATAGAGTATTTGTCCGTTCACAAAATCACTGGCCTTTGAACTGAGAAATACAGCTGCTCCTTGCAATTCATCAGGATCTCCCCACATTCCAGCGGGAGTTCTGTTGACTATAAATTCATTGAATGGGTGACCCTCTACACGTATGGGTTTAGTTTGCTCGGTCGCAAAATATCCAGGGCCAATACCGTTAACTTGGATATTATATGGCGCCCATTCTACACACATATTTTGAGTCAGCATTTTCAATCCTCCTTTGGCAGCCGCATATGCCCCAACAGTATTTCTCGCCAATTCACTCATCATAGAACAAATGTTGATAATTTTACCAGATTTACGTTTTATCATTCCTTTAACCACCGCTTTAGAAACTATAAAAGGACTGACCAAATCAACTTTGATTACCTGTTCAAAATCAGTCACCTCCATATCTAACAGTGGTGTACGTTTAATGATCCCAGCATTATTGATCAAAATATCAATGATACCTACTTCATTCTCAATTCTTGCGATCGCTTTTTGGACTTGATCTTCATTGGTTACATCAAAACGATAACCAAAAGCTTTAATCCCCTCTGATTTGAAAATTGCAACAGCCTTGTCTATTTTTTCATTTGAGCTGTTGCCATTGATGATCAGAGTAGCACCTGCACGGCCGATCCCTTTAGCCATTGCCATACCCAGTCCATGTGTAGCTCCGGTAACCAGTGCGACCTTTCCGGTCAAATCAAAGAGAGAGGTACTCATACTTTTATCTTAAATTGGGAATGGGGCAGCCGTCCATATCGCCATAGTCTAAATTTTCTCCAGCCATTCCCCATATAAAAGTATAATTAGAGGTTCCCGATCCGGCATGAATTGACCATGGGGGTGAAATAACAGCTTGTTCATTGGCCATCCAAAGATGCCGAGTTTCATCAGTAGCTCCCATAAAATGACATATAGCCTGATCCTCAGGTACCTCGAAGTAGAAATAAACTTCCATTCGACGATCGTGGACATGTGCAGGCATGGTATTCCAAACTGACCCTGACGCCAACTCAGTCATACCCATTTGCAGCTGACAACTCCGGACTATACTGTTGACTATCAATTTTCTGATAGTTCTGGAATTGGAAGTTTCCGCAGATCCCAATTCGACGATTTCGGCTTGATCTCTACCTACTTTTTGAGATGGATAAGTATGATGTGCAAGAGCAGAATTGAGGTAAAATTTAGCAGCTGCTTTTGGATTATCACTCGAAAAATGTACTTCTTTAATTCCCCTACCCAGATAGAGTGCTTCTTTATAATCCAACGAGTAAGAAATTCCATCGGCCGATACTGTTCCTTTACCTCCCACATTAATGATGCCCATTTCTCTCCGTTCGAGGAAATATTCTGATTTGAGAGGCTCAAGGGTATCCAAAAAGACACTTCCTAATGTGGGAATTACACCTCCAGCCATATACCGATCATAGTGGGTATAAACCCATTTAACTAAATCTATTCCAAATACTTGCTCGATTAAAAATTCATCACGCAAGGCCTGAGTACCCATTTGATTGGTTTCTCTCTGCCCCACAGCATAGCGTACCTCGTAATTATTATTCATTTTACTGTCTTATTTTTTTTATCAATTTAAGAGTTTCAGCAACTTTCGTTTTGAGTACTTCAAAATCTTCATTTGCTAAAATCTCCTTGGAGATTAATTTAGAACCCATTCCCACACAAGTTACTCCTGCATCAAACCATCCTCTGAGATTATCTTCCTTTGTACTGACTCCACCGGTAGGCATGATACTGGTCCAGGGTTGTGGTCCTTTAATAGCATTAACAAAGCTGGGGCCATATGTACTTCCCGGAAAGAGTTTTACAATTTCGCCCCCCAACTCTTCGGCTTTTGCAATCTCGGTAAGGGAACCACATCCGGCAGACCACAAAACTTTTCTGCGATTACATACTATAGCTATGTCCTCTCTCAAAACAGGAGTAACAATAAAATTAGCTCCCAATTGCATATAAAGCGAGGCAGCGGCTGCATCGGTCACGGAGCCTACCCCTATAATCAAATCGGGCAATTCAGACAATACATATCGGTTGAGCTCATCGAATATTTGATGGGCAAAATCCCCTCTGCTAGTAAATTCTAATAATCTTGCACCCCCTTCGTAACAGGCTTTCAAGGTTTTTTTTGCGATCTCAATGTCGCTGTGATAAAAAAGGGGAACCATTCCGGTCTCGGCCATTTTTGCTGCGACTTCTAAACGAGTAAATTTTGCCATAATTATCTTGCTACACGGCCACTGGCGTCACCGCTCATTAATTTTTCTACTTCAGCTACGGTGACCAAATTGGCATCACCTTTGATGGTGTGTTTTAAACAGGAGGCGGCTACTGCAAAGTTCAATGCATTCTGATCATCATCCGGATATTTTAACAAACCATAAATCAATCCCCCCATAAAGGAGTCACCCCCACCTACTCTATCTACAATATGGGTGATATGGTATTCAGGGCTGGTGTAAATATTTTGTCCATCGAAGAGAATTCCCGCCCAAGTATTGTGAGAAGCAGAAATAGATCCTCTAAGTGTAGTGATCACTTTTTTGGCTTTGGGAAATTTTTTCATCATTTGCTCACATACCGACTGAAAAGCCTCGGCTTTGACCTGATCTCCTTGGGTGGTGATGTCCAATCCTTCAGGTTTGATCCCAAAATGTTTTTCTGCATCCTCCTCATTACCAAGAATGATATCACAATAGGAGGTCAACTCGGTCATGATGGGTTCTGAAGGTTGGCCATACTTCCAAAGTTTGGCGCGATAATTCAAATCTGTAGAAACGGTAATTCCTTTTTCACTGGCGGTTTTTACAGCTTCCAGACAAGCATCAGCAGCTCCCTGCGAAATGGCAGGGGTAATTCCCGTCCAGTGAAACCAACTCACTCCCTCAAATACAGTATCCCAATCAATCATTCCAGCAGTAATCTCTGCCATGGCTGAGTGGGAACGGTCATAGACGACCTTACTGCCTCGACTTACCGCCCCGGTTTCCAAAAAGTAAATACCAAGACGGTCGCCCCCGAAAGCAATGTGCTGAGTACCCACTCCCCTTTTTCGTATTTCCATCATGGCACAAGCGCCTAAATCATTTTGAGGCAAGCGGGTTACAAATTCAACAGGTACACCATAATTGGCGAGGGATACAGCAACATTGGATTCTCCCCCTCCATAAACCACATCAAAGCTGTTGGCCTGTGAGAATCTTAAATAGCCAGGAGGTGAAAGTCTTAGCATGATCTCACCAAAAGTCACTACTTTTTTCATGAAATTATTTGATATTAATTTGAATAGGATTTTCAATTTTAATTGACAAGTCCTCAAGGTAATTTTCCCAGGCTTGATGATCCAAGAATTGTTTACTTTCAGACCAATAAAAGCCTACATAATAAACCAATGAATTATTAAGAACTTTGAGATCTAAAAACACATGGTTTTGATCCTTTATTTGTGGGTTATGTAGATGTTGGCTTTTGAAATGCTTCTGGGGTGTCAAAATTGCATTACTCAGTATTGTTTCAAAATGATTTTGTTTAAAAATAAGTAGATTATCTTTATCTATAATGGTGCCATTGTTTTCCTGTAATGAAATTCCAGCAGCAATTTGATCTGTACCCTCAATGGAGACCTTAATTTTCATCAGATTATTTCCATAATCCAAACTAATCGTTTTTTGTTCTTTGATGATTCCTTTAGGCCCTCTCCAATTGGCATAATCCAATTGAAAAAGTGTTCGTAAAGGTCCTGTACTAAGGGTTTTATGGTTCGTAAAATTTTTTGAAACGAAATATTGATTATATTCACCTTTAATGGCCAGACCACCGGCACCCCTGCTAATGCCTACATGATAGTTATCCAACCCTTCTCCATGATCCTCGTGATAGCTAATACCTTGCTCTTCACTTGCTTTGTACCATTTATTGATAACTGGATAATTTACCTTTTTCAACCAGCAATCGATACCACTTGAGATGATTCCTCCAGCTTTTCCCTCTTCTACCAAAGCTTGAGCAGCAGGACCATAAGTTCTAAAAGCAACCCTGTCATTTTCCCAAGTGTAATCGTCAATTCGGGTGGGTACAATTCTGGAATAGCAGTATTCCATAGCTTCAGGAAGCTCCAACTGTTCTTTCAAATGATAAATCTTTTCAGATGAAGGAGCCATTTGAGGTTGAAAAATGAGTTGATCCATTTTTCCATCTTGATCTAAATCTATGAGTTGAGTAATCAAGAAAGTGTTTTTGGAAGGGTCATAAACACCAATATTTTCAATATTAGCGGATAAATTCTCAGGCAAATCTGTTATCGAAATCTCAATGGTCTCATTTTGACGCTCAACACTTAGGTTATTGGTTAAGTGAATCATTACAGGAGGAGTATTACATGATCCCAAAAGAGAGATTAGCCCTAAAAGTGGAATGGATTTACTAAATTTCATAGTCTTGTTTTTGTGTTTGAATTTTTTAGACTCCAAATAATTCAGGTAACCACAGGCTTAACTGGGGGATATAAGTAACCAAAAATAATGATAAAATCATAACCAAGAATAGTGGAATCAGAGGTTTAATAACTTTTGTAATGGTGGTTTTTGCAATGCCTACTCCAACAAATAATACTGAGCCTACTGGAGGTGTACAAAGTCCAATACAAAGATTGAGCATCAGAACGATCCCAAAATGTGTTGGATCCATTCCCAAAGCAGTAACAACAGGTAGGAAAATAGGTGTAAAAATCAATACTGCCGGAGTAGCATCCATAAAAACACCCACTGCCAGAAGAATCAAATTGATCATCAAAAGAATTACGATCTTATTGTCACTGATTGACAACAGGGCATTACTGATTTCTTGTGGAATATTCTCATAGGACAATACCCACGACATACACATGGAAGCACCGATCAGTAGCATTACAATAGCTGTAGTTTCTGAAGATTCCAATATTACTTTAGGAAGATCTTTAAATGTAAGTTCTTTATAATAAAAAGATAACAATACAGTATAAAGCACTGCCACAGCAGAAGCCTCTGTGGCAGTAAAAATACCGGCAATAATTCCACCGATTACGATCACCAATAGTAGTAAGCTAGGAAATGCATCAATAAATTTGACAAAAACATCTTTCAAAGAAGAACGTTTTCCAACAGGATAGTTATTTTTCTTGGCCCAAATCATAGCAACGATCATCATAAACAAACCGGTTAGAATACCTGGAATATAACCGGCCAAGAATAAAGCGGCAATAGAAACTCCACCACTGGCCAAAGAATAAACAATTAAAGTGTTACTGGGGGGGATAACTAAGCCGGTAGTGGACGAAGTAATGTTTACGGCAGCACCAAACTCCTTGGAGTAGCCTTCTTTTTCCATTTCAGGGCCCAAAATGGTTCCCATTGCTGAGGCAGAGGCCATAGCAGATCCGGCAATGGCTCCCATTAACATGGCAGATACAATATTGATCAATGCCAACCCGCCGGGTAAAAATCCAACCAAGGTTTTGGCAAAGGAGATCAATCGATCAGCAATACCCCCCTTACTCATTATTTGTCCTGAAAGTATGAAAAAAGGTATAGCTAAAAGTGCAAAACTGTCCAATCCGGTAGCAATCCGTTGTGAAACTGTGGTGGTTGCTGCAGAAAACGGCATGGCTGCCATCAGGGTAAACATTGACGACATGGCAATACACCAAGCTACAGGTACCCCTAAAACTAAAAGAATGAGAAAACTAAAAACCAATATAATAACGGGTAAAAATTCAATCATTGTGCCTGTTTTTTTAAGTCTAAAATTTTATAAAAGATTATTAGCACTCCACTGATAGGAATAACTGAATAAACCAATCCCAAAGGGATCTTTAATGAGGGAGAAAGTTGTTCTAATACCAAAGTAATGTATACCAATCTCACCCCTCCTATGAACATGCCTAAAATTGCAAAAGTCAATATGGTAAGATTAATAAAAGTCTGTACTTTTTTGAGGTTTGGGGGACTTAATTTTTCGGAAAAATAGGTAATAGCAACGTGGTTTCCTTTTCCGGCAACGTAGGCAGCACCCAACACACCAACCCATATCATCAGATAACGTGCCAACTCATCTGTAAAAGAACTGGGATTGGCAAGCACATAACGTGAAAAGACTTGCCACAAAACATTGATAACCATCATGGACATAATAACCACAAGTATCTTTTCTAAAATAGAATCTATCTGAGCTCTTAATTTCATTTTACTTGGTATTTTTTATTTTTTCGATAAACGACTTAATCATAGGATCCTGGCCATATTTATCTTCAACAGACTTTGATTTATTTACAAATAATGATTTGTCTGGATAATTTACTTGAACTCCGGCTGCCTTCACAGCTTCTAAAGACTCTTGCTCTGAGACCATCCAAAGCCTTCTTTGCTCAATAACTGATAAATTCATTGCTTCTTGGATCCACATTTGCTCTTGATTGCTCAATGAATTCCATATATGAGTACTCATTAAGACTACATCAGGTATTACAGTGTGCTCGTCTATAGTGTAAAATTTACAAACTTCATAGTGTCTCGAAAGGTAAAAACTAGGAGGATTATTTTCTGCTCCGTCAACAACGCCCTGTTGTAAAGCGGTATAGAGCTCTCCCCAAGAGATAGGTGTAGGTGATCCACCAAGCGACTTTACCATATCAATTGCAGTTTGACTTTCTTGAACTCTAATTTTAAGTCCATCGAGATCCTCTGGTTTATTCAAAGGCTGATCTATAGTATAAAAACTTCTACTACCTGAATCATAATATCCTAAACCTTTTAACCAAAACTTTTCAGTGCCGTTGAGCAGCTCTTTTCCTACCGGACCATCTAGGACATCAAAAACATGCTCTTTATCTCTAAATAAGTAAGGAATACCAAATACTTTAATACTAGGAGAAAAATTCTCCAAAACAGCCGCCGAGGTTTTTGTCATATCTAGGCTTCCTATTTGAAGTAATTCAATTAATTGACGTTCAGAACCTAGTTGTTGACTCGGATAAATTTGAACTTTAAACCTACCACCTGAAATCTCCTCTAATTTTTCTCCAAAGAAAACCATTCCCTGGTGGACTGAATGACTGTTACTCAGCCCATGCCCCAAACGTAAAATTTTGGTAGAATTAATTTGATTACAGGATATAAAACTAAGAAACCAAAAGAGTCCTAAAAGTAATTTTAAATAAAACATTAGTTTTTGTAATTTATAAATTCTTTCAAATTGTTATAACAAATATTTTCCACCATTTTTCCAAAAAATGGAAGATCATTAGGCAAAAGCCCTTTTTCAATATCATCTCCTATCATATTACACAGTAATCTTCTGAAATACTCATGTCGTGGGAAAGAAAGAAAGCTACGGCTATCTGTCAACATCCCTATGAATTTGGATAAAAGTCCCATATTAGATAGGGTTTTCATCTGTAATTCCATCCCATCTTTCTGGTCTAAAAACCACCAAGCAGTTCCCCATTGTATCTCAACTTTATCGTTGTTGAAATTTCCAGGCATGGTCACAAATACCTCATTCATCGATGGGTTTAAGTTGTAAAGTATAGTATTTGTGAGTTTGTTATTATCATTTAGCATTCCCAGAAGTTTGGAAAGATTTTTGGCTTGAGCAAAATCTCCAATAGAGTCACATCCCACATCGGCTCCTAACTGCCTTTTTAATTTTTGATTGTTACCTCTCAATGCCCCCAAATGTAATTGCTGTGTCCACCCAAAGTCGGAGTACATTACAAATAGTTCGTACAATACACATGAATTAAAAAGACTTGCTTCCTGAACTGTGGGGAGACTACCTGAGAGTCGTTTTTCTAAAATATTGTTAGCCTTGGCATGTGTAAAGTCACTTGCATGAGTATACTCTAATCCATGATCAGATATTCTACAACCGTTTTGATGAAAATAATTTATCCTGGATTTTAGTGCCTCAAACAAACTGTTAAGATCCTTTATTTCAGTATTGGATGAATTGCCCAAGGACTCTATATAATCCAAGTATTGTGCTTCCTGAATGCCAAAAATTTTATCGGGTCTAAAACCAGGTAAAACCTCAGGGCATGGTTCTTTACTAACTGAAATTTTTTGATGATAGGAAAGATTGTCAATAGGGTCATCTGTCGTACACAACATTTCAACTTTCATATCATTGAGCAAAGCTTTGGGGGTAATATCCAATAATTGCCGATTGGTATCCTCAAAAATTGCACTCGAAGTAGAGGGCTGGAGTAAAGTTTTGATCCCGAAGTACCGCTCCAACTCTAAATGGGTCCAGTGAAAAAGTGGATTCCCAACAGTAAAGGGAACAGTGTAAGCCCATTGATCAAACTTTTCCTTGTTGTTCACCTCTTTTCCAGTAATGAATTTTTCAGGGACTCCAAGGCTTCGCATAGCCCTCCATTTGTAATGGTCTCCATCTAACCAAATTTGATTGATACCCTCAAAGGGCTGATTGGCAGCAATCACATCCGGAGGCAAGTGATTGTGATAGTCAATAATGGGCATGGATACTGCATAATCAAAATAAAGTCTTACTGCAGTTTTATTGTGCAGTAAAAAGTTTTCATTGATGAATGTCCCCGTGCTGTTGAATTCCAAAATTAAATCATTTTATTGATGCCCCATTCGAGTCCTCTTAACTCTGCCAATCCTCTGAGCCTTCCTATGGCTGAATAACCAGGGTTAATTTTCGGTTTTACAAGATCGTCAAGCATTTGATGTCCATGATCTGGGCGCATAGGTATTGAAGCATCTTTTCGCTTCTCGTTAGCCCTTCTGCGCTGTTCCTTAATTACTCTTGTAATAATTTCAAACATATCCACATCCCCTGTCAAGTGATCAGCCTCATAAAAATTACCATATGCATCCCGTTTGGTACTTCTTAGGTGTAAAAAGTGAACACGGTCGGCAAAAGCATCAAAAATTGCAGGGAGATCGTTATCTGCTCTTACCCCCAATGAACCGGTGCAAAAGGTAATCCCATTGGATATTGGTGTCACCTGATCAAAAATATATTGATAATCTGCTTTGGTACTCACAATTCTAGGTAAACCCAGAAGGGTAAATGGTGGATCATCGGGATGAATACACATCCTTATACCCAGCTCTTCTGCCAAAGGAATGATCTCTTTTAAAAATTGTACCAAGTGAGAGCGCAATTGATCTGCATCGATTCCTTTATATGTATTTAACATGGCCTTAAACTCCTCCATAGAGTATGCCTCCTCAGAGCCAGGTAAACCTTTGAGCATATTGTCAGATATTCGTTTAATTTCTTGGGGGGATAGGCTCTTAAATTGATTTCTCGCTTGTTCAACTTCTTCAGGTGTATAATCTTTTTCTGCCCCCTCACGATTAAGAATATATAGGTCAAAAACCCTTAATTCGGAAGCATTGAATTCCAAGGCCAGTGAGCCATCATCCATAGTCATATCAAGTCGAGTCCTAGTCCAATCAAGTATGGGCATAAAGTTGTAACAGACTATATACACACCGCATGAGGCCAAATTTTTCAAGCTGATCTTGTAGTTTTCGATGAGCTGTTCAAAATCTGCATTTCTAGTTTTTATTTTTTCGTGAACTGGTAGCGACTCTACAACATCCCAATTGAGTCCAGCATTTTCGATTTCATTTTTTCTTTTTTGTATTTCCTCTACAGACCAAACGTCGCCGTTGGGTATGTGATGGAGGGCATTGACAATCCCCGATGCACCGGCTTGCCTAACATCTGAGAGACTAACAGGATCTTTTGGTCCATACCAACGCCAAGTTTGTGTCATTTTCATATAAATAAATTAAACCCCACTAAAGGCACTAAAGCCTCCGTCTATGGGAAGTACAACTCCAGTTATAAATTGAGCGGCATCACTGCACAGGAAATGAATTGCACCATTAAGCTCTGCGGCTTCTCCAAATCTTTTCATGGGCGTATTCCTGATTATTGTATCCCCTCTTTCGGTGTATGAACCATCTTCATTTAATAGTACTCTTCTGTTTTGATTTCCCACGAAAAATCCTGGTGCAATGGCGTTTACACGAACACCAGGACCAAACTTATGAGCCATTTCTACGGCCATCCAGCGAGTAAAGTTTTCTATTCCTGCTTTGGAGGCAGAATAGCCCACCACACGAGTTATAACCCTATCAACACTCATGGAGGAGTAATTGATGATGGAACCACTATTTTGATCGGCCATAATCTTACCAAAAACCAAAGAGGGAATAACGGAGCCATTGAGGTTTAACTCAGTGACCTTATTAAAATCATCCATAGACAAATCAAAAATTGTTTGATCTACTCCGATAGTCGCACCGGGCATATTACCTCCAGCTGCATTTAGCAGTATGTCAATTCTTCCCCACTTTTTTAAAATTTCTTTACTAACATCTTCCATGGATTTTTTGGACAGAACATTCGCAGAAAAGCCAATGGCCATTCCTCCCTCTTTCTCAATCTCTTCTACGGTTCGTTGAGCAGATTCTTGAGTAAGGTCAAGAATTACAATCTTTACCCCTGATTGAGATAAACTTTGTGCAATACATCCACCCAGTGCTCCTCCCCCTCCGGTAATGACTGCAACCCTATCGTTTAAATTAAAGTTTGGTTTCATTTATTTTATTAAAGTATGTAATTAGCATCATCCCAGTGTACAGTTTCTTTAGTATCCATCGCCTTAATACCCATGTCTACGGCATAAGCTGCTTTGGCTCCAGTAGTTACTCCTGAAAGAGGTGCTTTATTGTTAATTATGGAATCTCTAAAATCTATAAGGGCTTGTTTAGTGGGATCAATGTGTTTGATATCTAAGGGCATCCCTTTGCCTTGTGTCCAATTGGTGGTCGCTCCCGATACCCCATCCACATCCCCGTACTTAGGCTTGTACGTTCCCTCGGGGTAAAACCACGCATTATCATAAAAAATAGTCAGAGTACCTTTGTCTCCCATGACCATAATTTTATAGTCGTCCTTAGCATTGGAGGTCAAGCAAGTATATGTGGCTTTAACCCCTTCAGGATATTCATAAACTACTTTGGTATTGTCATAAGTTTCCCTTCCGTCCCTCCAGTAATCGATCCCTCCCATACCTATTGCTATTTTTGGGGTAGCTTGAAGAATCCAATTGGCAAAGTCAATTTGGTGAGAACTTAATTCTGCCAAAAGTCCTAAGGAATACTCCCTATACATTCTCCAATTGATTTGACGCTCAAGGGAGGGATCGGGAACAGGTCTCCTCCAATTACCATTTCGATTCCACTGGGCCTCTATGGAAACAATTTTTCCTACTTTTTCATCTGCAATCATATCAACCAATTTAGTGTAAAGCCTTGAACTATGGTACTGATGTCCAGTTTGAAAAATTTTGTTGGAGGTTTTACATTTGTTGACAATGCGAGCAGTAGCATCCGCTCCTTTAGCTAAAGTTTTTTCACAATATACATGTTTGTCGGCATCTAATGCATCTACTGCAATTATATCGTGACTGTTTAATGGGGTAGAAACAATTACTCCATCAATTTTTTTATTATCCAATAGTTTTCGATAATCGTTGTAGGCTTTAGCATTTTTATTGTTTTTGATCAGATCAAATCCTTCCTCTAGTCTAAAGGGTATGGTATCACAAACACCAATTACATTATAACCATTGAGATTATTGAGCAGTTTAATAATTCCCTTTCCTCTTCCTCCAGTTCCAATTACTCCAATATTTAAAGTATTACTCAGATTCAAATTAGCAATCAAATTAGGTGCTAAAACAGTTCCTAAAAATATTCCACCTGAATTTCGAATAAAATGCTTTCGTTTCATAGAAAACTAGTTATTGTTGATTATTAAATTTATTTCTTCAAGGGATTTTCCCTTGGTTTCGGGCATTATAAAAATAGAAAATATGAGCTGTAAAAACATCATAGCAGCAAAACATAAAAAGATCGGCCAATGTTTGGTCTGATAAAATGCAATAATAGATGGGCCAACTAAAGTAATCAATGCAGCAAATACCCAATGAACTCCTGCGCCAAAGGATTGTCCCATGGCCCTTATTCTGTTGGAAAAAATCTCAGAGATAAAAACCCAAATAACGGTTCCCTGCCCTATGGCATGGGAAGCAATAAATGCAAAAATAAAAAGGGCGATCCATTGGGGGTTAAGCTGGAGGTAAAAAGCAGAGGAAACACCTGACAAACTTATAATATATCC
>JAYPMF010000025.1:13705-19040 GCA_038129785.1 Flavobacteriaceae bacterium | reverse complement strand
CAGATAATTAACATAAACCCATCATCATAATGGCAAATTATTTCAATCAACTTTAAATAGAAGAAAAATTATACCAACTCGGACAATGTCGTTTCATGGATCAATCGGAATTTGAACTAGGTGTTAACGCACTCAAAGGGAAAAAAATCGTGATCGTGGGATGTGGAGCTCAAGGGCTCAACCAAGGTCTCAACATGCGCGATTCTGGATTGGACATCAGCTATACTTTGCGCCAAGGAGCCATTGACCAAAAAAGAGCTTCCTACCAAAATGCTGTTGACAACAATTTTAAAGTTGGTAACTACGAAGAGATGGTTCCAACAGTTATAAACCTCACTCCCGATAAGAATCACAGTTCGGTGATCGAAGTTGTTGTCCCACTGATGAAAAAAGGTGCAACACTTTCTTACTCACATGGCTTTAATATTGTAGAGGAGGGAATGACCGTTAGAAAAGATTTGACTGTGATTATGGTTGCACCCAAATGTCCAGGGTCTGAAGTAAGAGAAGAATTTTTGAGAGGATTTGGTGTTCCCACATTGATTGCTGTTCACCCCGAAAATAATCCGTATGGACATGGGTTGGAATATGCAAAGGCATATGCTGTTGCGACAGGAGGACATAGAGCAGGAGTATTAGAGTCCTCTTTTGTGGCCGAGGTAAAATCTGATTTGATGGGAGAGCAAACCATACTGTGTGGGGTATTACAAACCGGTTCTATTTTAAGTTTTGATAAAATGGTTGAGAAAGGAGTCGACCCTGGCTATGCAGCCAAATTGATTCAATATGGGTGGGAGACTATTACTGAGGCCCTAAAGCATGGTGGAATTACCAATATGATGGATCGTCTCTCAAATCCAGCAAAAATTAAAGCTTTTGAACTTTCCGAAACCCTTAAAGAAATCCTTACGCCATTATTTCAAAAGCATATGGATGATATTATGTCTGGATATTTTTCCAAAACCATGATGGAGGATTGGGCCAATGACGATAAAAATCTTCTCGAATGGAGAGCTGCTACTGGGGAAACTGCTTTTGAAAAAACTACCATTACTGATAAAGAAATTCCTGAACAAGAATATTTTGACCACGGAGTTTTGATGGTTGCCTTTGTTCGTGCTGGAGTAGAGTTGGCCTTTGACACCATGGTGGCCTCAGGGATTAAAGAAGAGTCTGCTTATTATGAATCACTTCACGAAACTCCCCTAATCGCCAATACTATTGCGCGTAAAAAATTGTTTGAAATGAACCGTGTTATATCCGACACAGCTGAGTATGGATGTTATCTGTTTGATCATGCCGCAAAACCTTTATTGGTTGATTTTATGAAAGGCATTGATACTGATGTCATAGGAAAATCTTTTGCCGAGGGGAAAGGAAATAGCGTCGATAATCGCAAATTAATCGATGTAAATGAAATTATTCGTTATCATCCTGTAGAGCTCATCGGCTATGAACTGAGAGAGTCTATGACCGAAATGAAAAAGATCGTCTAATATTTAAAACTTCGTTTATTATCATTTAAAGCTAATTTTTATTTGGGGTTGTCAGGATTAATATTCATTGCCTTTGACTAAAAATTGTTTAACTTTGTTTGATAAAAATAAAACAAAACTATAATATAAATGAGTAATGTTTTAATCCAATCCGACATTAAGCACATTAAAACTAGTGACATACCCGAGGAGTATAAACCTCGATTGACCAATTTCAATCAGTATCTTATTGATGGGGAATTGAAAACTTGGAATGGTAATATGGCAGATGTTTTTTCGACCATTAGAACAGAGAATCAGAATGGTGAAATGGCTCCTACGCTTTTGGGTTCTGTACCCGATATGGAATCTGAATCCGCTTTAAAAGCACTTGAATCTGCTAAAAAAGCTTTTGACAGGGGAAAAGGACAGTGGCCTACCATGCGGGTTAGAGAGCGGTTGAATTGTCTCGAACGTTTTGCTGATAAAATGAAGCTCCACCGAGAGGAGGTTGTTAAGCTATTGATGTGGGAAATTGGTAAAACACTTGCAGATTCTCAAAAAGAGTTTGATCGAACAGTTGATTACATTTACGATACTATTGAAGCTTATAAAAAATTGGACCAAAAGAGTGCCAAGTTCGAAAAAGAAGGTGGCATCTATGCCCACATTAGAAGAAGCCCATTAGGAGTGGTCTTGTGTTTAGGGCCCTACAATTACCCCTTAAACGAAACCTTTTGTTTGTTGATCCCCGCCATTGTAATGGGTAATACCGCCATATTTAAACCTGCAAAGCACGGTGTACTTCTGATAACTCCCCTTTTAGAAGCTTTTCAGGAATGTTTTCCTCCTGGCGTTGTAAATATTCTTTTTGGTCGAGGTAGAAAAATTGCACAGCCAATTATGAAAACCGGCCATGTTGATGTTTTGGCATTGATTGGTCACAGTTCGTCAGCGGTATCCCTACAAGACGAACACCCCAACAAAAACAGACTTCGATTGGTATTAGGTCTTGAGGCCAAAAACCCTGGCGTTATTTTACCAGATGCTGACTTAGATCATACTGTTAAAGAGTGTATTTCTGGAACACTGTCATACAATGGACAACGTTGTACTGCCCTCAAGGTACTGTATGTCCACGAGTCTATTGTCGATGAATTCAATAAGATATTTTCTAAGGCAGTAGATAATTTAAATTTTGGTTTGCCGTGGGACAAGGATGTTTTTTTGACTCCACTCCCAGAACCCAATAAACCCCAATACATCAAAGATCTTATCGAGGATGCCTTATCTAAAGGTGCAAAAGTGATGAATAAAAAGGGAGGACAGATGTCAGAAAATTATACTTATCCAGCAGTAATTTATCCTGTCAATGATACCATGGACCTCTATCATGAGGAGCAATTTGGACCAGTAATTCCCATCATTTCCTATAAAGATATTAACGAGCCTTTGGAGGCCATGTCCGTATCAGATTACGGTCAGCAGGTAAGTCTTTTTGGCAGAGACGTGCGAAAAATAGGACCGCTTATCGATATATTGGCCAACTTAGTTTGTCGTGTGAATCTCAATAGCGCATGCCAAAGAGGACCCGACGTTTACCCATTTACTGGCAGAAAAAATTCTGCTGTAAGCACATTGAGTGTTTATGATGCCTTAAGGTCTTTTTCGATAAGAACATTTGTTGCATCTAAAGATAATCCTTACAATAATGAAATTTTAGAAAGCCTTTTGAACTCTAATGAGTCCAATTTTGTTTCTTCTGATTACATATTATAATTCTTAATTTTTGTTTTTCTGGTTAAGTTTCATTCTTTCATAGCAAATGCTGTGAAGAATAGCTTAAATAGTATTGCAGCTTACAAGCTAACCTGTCCAATATCATTACCTGTCACATACAAATTTCAGACCATAATTATCTCAACCAATATTTTTCCTTTACCACTTCAGTTGTTTATCCATCTTATCGAACATGAGTAATTCTGCGTAAAATTGCCAATCAAAAGTATGTAATTGATTTGCTAAGTGATGATGATGATCTTGATCTAATATATAGTCATTAGGTTTATGAATTACTCTTGTTTTAGAATAAGTTTTCTCAACTTTGTCTCTTAAGTTGTAAAAATCCAATTTAAGCTGAATGATTTTCGCTTTTTCGATCAGTCTTTCTTCATCGTTAGTGGCATAATCAAAACGTTTTAGGGCCAATAAAATTCTTGGGGTAAAACCTACTATTTCGTTTACCCTTTGATAAACCTCAAGGGCATAAGAGTTCCTTTTGGCCAGCTTCTGCATTTGCTCGATTTTTTGACCAATCTTGGTGGTGTTTTCTATCATTTTATCTGCAATGGATAGACGTTCTTTATTCTTAATGGTCCATTGACCAGAGTTCCTGCCATCAGGTAGCTCGATCAATCCATTTTCCTCCGGATTTTCCATTTCCTTCAGGTAGTTTCTTTTGTTGCCCTGGAGTAAAATATTTTTCCATTGACTAACCGATTCTTCCAGGGAATCTATAAAAGCAAAGTCTTTATCTGCCAATGTAAAAGAATACTCTCTTTGGCGGAAGGCACTTTTGAGCTCGCTTTTACTCAGTTGATCTCCCGACCAGGTATCGTTGGCAAAAGCGATGATTCCTCGGTGATATAATTCAAAATGTGGGGAGTCGTCATCCCAAAGGGTCAATAACAGTCCGTTGAGGCCTGTTTCGATAGAAGATAAAGCAAAAGAGCGAATATTTTTCATATTACTTTCCCTTTGAGGCATCAAAACCCATCTGGTTTGTCCGGCAGTAGCTCCCATCACTTTGAGTCCTTGATCCCGAAACCACTGCATGGTTTTCGTATTTCCATATGCCTCTGGTGTGTGATAATTCCAACGCATATAGATGCAGTTTTTTGGAAATTGGGGTAGAAATTCCTCTAAATTTTTCTGATTGACATTCCAAATGCTATCTACTTTTACTTTGGACATTTCAGGGCGGAACATAGGACGATATAGACCGGTTTGTTTTAGAGGCATATCATCCCAAAAAATGGGTATTCTGCCTTGTTTTTCAGCAAACTGGCAAACTTTATTTAACCAAACCAATTGTAGCTCAAGGGGAGTCTTTCCACTGTTTCTTCCGGTAGTTTTTACCTCGTCACCTCCCACATGGAGGTATTTACCGTGTGGTAGGGCCTCCAACGCATCAAGATACAGATCATACTGCACTTTATAGGTTTCGGGATTGAGGGGATCAAAAGCCCAATCACTTTGCGGGTTATCTCGAAGAGATTTATATTGTTCGTGCTTTAGAACAAATGAGGCATGCCCCAACCCTTGAACTAAGGGGGAAATTGAAATATTTCGTTTGTGGGCATATTCACTTAATTTTTGCCATTGTTTAATTGTCAAAGCATCTGAAGAACCAACTACAGGCTGTCTTTTGTATTTTATTTTGTCTTCAACTTCAGCAATTATGGCATTGATCTTGTATTTCTTGAGTTTATCAATCAGACTATAGTAATAATCCAAAGTCTCTATGTGGTGTTTAATGTCCAAGTGAATGGCACGGTAGGAGAGTAGGGGGTAGTCTTTGATATGACATAGAGGTAGTTTTACTCCCTGCTCTCCAGCATCCTCCATTAATTGTTCTAATGTTGCCAATCCATAGATCAATCCTGCTTGATCTTTGGCGTTAATTTGAACTTGATCCACATTGATATCCAATATATAACCCTCAGATTTTAGATCAAGTCCCGGATTAATGGAATATACTAATTGGGCTTGATCTATAATGTTTGTGGCCTTTGCTTCCTCCAAAAAATCACTTCCAGGAGGTAGGGTATTAGAGGTGGGGCTGTGGTGAAACAAAATGT
>JAYPMF010000025.1:0-13695 GCA_038129785.1 Flavobacteriaceae bacterium | reverse complement strand
GATTTTTTGAGATTACTTATTCCTTTGATTTTCCATTCCTGAGGTTGAGGTAAAATCTTGAAAACACCTTCACTATTAGTGGGTTTACACGATAGGGAAAGGATTGAGATGAGAAGTATGAAATATCTTTTTTTCATTTTATGATGTATTTTAATCGGTTGTTTTTTCTTTGTGTGAGGATCGATAGAGCCCAAAATTGGAAATGGCAACCGTATTATTTGACTTAGTAATTCTCAATCTTATTTTGCGAGTATTAACTGGAGGAATTCTAATAATCCTTTTATAACCAATGGTGGTTCCTTTAAAAATAGTTTCCCAACCATTACTTCCAATGACATCAATTTCGAATCTACTGATGCGCTGTCCAAATCTAATGGGTTCTTGGATCATAATTCGATCAAAAATATTATTTTCATTCAAATCAATTTCAAGAATTGCAGGAAAAATACCGTCGTCAGTAGCCCAATAAGTCATGGGATTTTCATCGAGGATATTATTCGGGGCAAACTTAGGGTGTTTTTTACGAGTATTGTTTGCTGAAGCCATTTGATCTTTTGCCAAGTTTGTTGCAAAAGATTCATCAATAATAGCTCTAAAATCAGTAAGGGCTTGAACATCATTTTCGTGTATAATTCCTCTTTTATCAGGAGGAAGGTTTAGTAGAAGGAGGGAATTTCTCCCCACAGATTTGTAGTAAATATCTGCCAATTGTTGGGGTGTTTTGACCAAGCTGTCCTGATTGGTATGGTAAAACCAACCCGGACGTATCGAGACATCGCATTGCCCCACGATCCATTTTGTACCTTTTGGATCACCTGTATTGAGGTAATCTGTCTTTGAAGAGCCGATGGTTAAACTGTCTGTGTTTATGGTGGACCAAAAAGTACTTCCTGCAAAGCCTTTTTCATTACCGATCCAGTGTACATCGGGGCCGGCATCGGAAAATATTTTAATGTTGGGTTGTAGATTTTTTACAAAGGCAATAATGTCTTCCCAACCGTAGTAGGTTTCTCGATCGATTTTTCTGATCTCATTGGCACCACCATAATAACCATCGCCACCATTGGCACCGTCAAACCATATCTCATTGATTTCTCCATATTGGGTCAGTAACTCTTCCAACTGATTTTTGTAATAGGTAATATAGGCCGCAGTACCATAGTCTTTATGGTTACGATCCCAAGGGGAAAGGTAAAGTCCTGCCTTAAGGCTATATTTTTTACAGGCGGCTACAAATTCTCCTACCACATCGCCATTACCGTTTTTGTAGGGACTGTTTTTTACACTGTGTTCGGTGAATTGACTGGGCCAAAGGCAAAAACCATCGTGGTGTTTGGCAGTAAGGATTAATTGTTTCATTCCCGCAGCTTGAGCGGTTTTTACCCATTGCTCTACGTCCAATGCTAGGGGATTAAAAATTTCGGGACTTTCATCTCCATACCCCCATTCTTTGTCAGTAAATGTGTTGACCGTAAAGTGGATAAACCCGATCAATTCCATTTGCTGATAAGTGATCAATTTTTGGGAGGGTACTATGGTATTTGGAATTAAGTCAGGGGGAGTAATGGACTGGCATGCAAATAAAAATAGTGAAAGTCCTGTGAAAATATATTTAATATTCATTTTACTTTTATGCTACTATGTACAAAAGAGGATCGAGCAGATCAAATGCATCAGATCAAAGTAATACACCCTTTAAATTAGTTGGTATAGTCGATATTTTTATCATCATGAAATTTTTATAATTTGTAAAATAACAGTGTTTATACTTATTTCAAGCCAGTAGCAAGATTTGGCAATTCTAAATTAGGAAAAAAGGATAAATCACAAAAATCCTCCTAATTGGAGGTTAAAAATTTTATGTTTAAAATATTGTCTATAAGATCTTTGAAGTAAGGTAATCGCCAACCTCACTGGTTTTAAATGCTTTGGCACCTACTTCTACCAAGTCTTCAGTCACGATTCCTTCGACAAGGGATTGATCTATCACCTTACGGATCAAAGCACCTTCTTGATGCAATCCAAAAGACATTTCAAACATCATGGCAGCAGAAAGTACAGTGGCAAGGGGATTAGCGATATTCTTTCCGGCAGCTTGTGGGAAAGAACCGTGAATTGGTTCATATAGACCGATATCAGTACCAACAGAGGCTGAGGGCATTAAGCCCATAGAGCCAGAAATAACGGACGCTTCATCGGTTAGTATGTCTCCAAAAAGATTTTCGGTGATCAACACATCATAACTGTTAGGCCATTGTACCAACCGCATGGCCACAGCATCTACAAATTCGTAAGCTACCTCCACCTCGGGATAATCATTTTCCATAGCCTGAACGGTTTCGCGCCATAGACGCGAGCTTTCCAGCACATTGGCTTTGTCCACACAACATAATTTTTTTCTTCGGGTCATGGCGAGGTCAAATCCTTTTTTGGCCAGTCTTTCAATTTCTCTACGGGTATAGGTACAAGTATCAAAGGCGGTATGACCATTGTCTTTACGTCCTCTTTCTCCAAAATAGATTCCACCTGTGAGTTCTCTTAAGAACAACAAGTCAGTACCTTCAATACGTTCTCTTTTTAAGGGGGATTTATCTATCAGAGACGGAAAGGTAAATGTAGGACGAACATTGGCAAACAATCCAAGCATTTGCCGCATCTTAAGTAGTCCTTGTTCGGGTCTGACTTTTGCCGAGGGATCGTTGTCAAATCGAGGGTGACCAATGGCGCCAAATAATACGGCATCGGAACTGACACAAATTTGATGCGTCTCATCGGGATAGGGTTCACCAACAGCTTCGATAGCTGCCGCTCCAGTCAGAGCCGGTAACCAAATGATGTCGTGATTGAACTTTTTTGCGATGGCATCGCAGACTTTTACGGCTTGGTCAATAACTTCTGGACCAATGCCATCCCCGGCCAACAAGGCGATTTTTAATTGCATTATCTAGATATGATGTTTAACATTTTTTCTGTGGCTTTTATAGCCGAAACAGTTTGATCGGAGTCTAAACCACGGGTGATAAATTCTTTACCACTATTTTTCCATGTGATCAAGGTTTCGCACAAGGCATCGGAATTGCTTCCAGGAGGAATGCGAACAGCATAGTCTGTTAACATTGGAAGGGTCATTTTTTTCTTTTGATATATTTTTTTGATCGCATTCATAAAGGCATCAAACTGTCCGTCACCCGAAGCACTTTCCTCTAAAATATCCCCATCTATATTTATGGAAACCACAGTACTGGGGTGTAAACCCTTAGAGTGGGTAAGTACATATGATTTAACTTTAACTTTTTGTTCGGTATCGCTTTTTAGTACATCGGAGATGATATAAGGTAAATCCTCGGTGGTAACGATTTCTTTTTTATCCCCCAATTCAATGATACGTTGAGTAACTTTTTTTATTTCCTGATCGTTAAGGGTAACCCCCAATTTCTGAAGATTTTTTTGGATATTGGCTTTTCCAGAAGTTTTACCCAAAGCATACTCTCGAGTTCTTCCAAAACGCTCTGGTAATAGGTCATTGAAATATAGGTTTTTCTTTTTGTCTCCGTCAGCATGAATCCCTGCAGTTTGCGTAAATACGTTTTGTCCAACTACAGGTTTATTTGCAGGAATTCTAAACCCGGTAAAAGTAGCAACCAGTTTACTGACTCTATACAATGAGGATTCATTGATATTTATTTTAATCTCTGGCATAAAATCTTTAATTGCGGCTACCGTGCTTGCCATGGGTGTGTTTCCTGCGCGCTCTCCCATACCATTTACTGTTAGGTGTATACCATGACAACCTGCTCTTACTGCTTCCATAGCATTTGCAACACTTAGATCGTAATCATTGTGTCCATGAAAATCAAAATGGATTTTAGGATGATTTTGAATCATCTCAGAGATGAATGAATACGTTTCATAATAGGTCATTACACCAAGTGTATCGGGTAATAAGACCCGTTTGATCGGTAAAGTGGCTACAAAATTCAAAAAATTCTTTACATAATCCGGAGAATTCCGCATTCCATTACTCCAGTCCTCTAAATAGATATTGGTAATAATTCCCTCGGCTTTCGCTTCGAGGACATTTTTTTCAATGTCCTTAAAGTGTTGGTCGGGGGTTTTTTTAAGTTGGTGTTTCAGATGGTTGAGAGATCCTTTAGTAAGAAGGTTTTGTACTTTTGCATTTGCCAAATTCATCCAATCAATTGAGGCACCATCATCAACAAAGGTAAGAATCTCAATCCTTTTATTATGTCCAACTTCTTGAGCCCATCCGGTGATTTCTTTTACTGCATTCAGTTCACCCTCTGAAACCCTGGCTGAAGCAACCTCGATACGATCTACGTTGAGGTCATCTAATAATAGCTTAGAAAGAGTCAATTTTTCAGCAACCGAAAAAGATACACCGGAGGTTTGTTCCCCGTCTCGCAGGGTGGTATCCATGATCTCAATGGTTCTTTTTTTCATTTCCTTTTATACAAACAAATGATACTACAGAGGAGTGTCTTGAGCAAAGTCTTTTATATCCTTTTTGATATTCAAAAGATAGTCAATGTCATCAAAACCATTAGTCATGTTTTCCTTTTTGTAAGGATTTATCTCAAAAGCTTCTGAACTGCCTGTTTTGTCAACAGTTACTTTTTGATTTGGCAGATCAACCGTGAGGGTGCTTTTGGGATCCTCATCAATGACAGCGAAAATATGTTCTAAAAATTCTGGACTGATCTGAACAGGTAACACACCGATATTCAAACAATTATTTCTAAAAATATCAGCAAAAAAACTTGAGATAACGCATCGGAACCCATAATCGTATATCGCCCAGGCTGCATGCTCTCTTGAAGAACCTGAACCAAAGTTTTTAGCTCCTACAAGTATTTTACCACCATAGGTAGAGTTGTTGAGAACAAAATCCTCTTTGGGGGTGTCATCGCTATTATAACGCCAGTCTCTAAAAAGATTTTCACCAAAACCAATCCTTTCGGTGGCTTTTAAAAATCGTGCAGGGATTATCTGATCCGTATCCACATTTTCGATGGGAAGGGGTACGGCGGTAGAGTTGAGAATATCAAATTTATCGTATGCCATTAGGGATTAATTAGGGTTCTTGGATCGGTTACTTTTCCTGTCACTGCTGCAGCGGCAGCCATTATTGGACTTGCTAGTAAGGTTCTTGAACCGGGGCCTTGTCGTCCTTCAAAATTTCGATTGGAGGTACTTACTGCATATTTCCCCTCAGGAACTTTGTCGTCGTTCATGGCCAAACAGGCCGAACAACCCGGTTCACGAAGTTCAAAACCTGAAGCATTCAGAATATCTAATAGACCTTCTTCTTTGATGGCTTTTTCCACTTTGTGGGATCCGGGAACCAACCAAGCAGTCACATGGTCAGCTTTTTTTCGCCCCTTCACAATTTCAGTAAAGGCACGAAAATCTTCAATCCTCCCGTTTGTACAACTACCGATAAAAACAAAATCAATGTCCTTACCGATCATACTTTCTCCCTCCTTATAACCCATATAGATCAGCGATTTTTGATATGTGGAGGCACCACCCTCTATGGAATCGGCCGCAGGTATGTTTTTGGAGATGCCCATTCCCATTCCAGGATTCGTTCCAAAGGTGATCATGGGTTCTATTTCGTTTCCATCAAAGAAAAACTCTTTGTCAAAATCCGCCCCTTCATCAGTGTAGAGTTCTTGCCAGTAGTCCATAGCTTTGTCCCATGCAGCTCCTTTGGGAGTGAACTCTCGGTTTTTGATGTAGTTAAAGGTCTTTTTATCAGGAGCGATCATACCACCTCTAGCTCCCATTTCGATGCTGAGATTGCAAACTGTCATTCTCCCCTCCATGGTCATGTTTTTAAAAACTTCACCTGCATATTCTACAAAGTGACCCGTTGCTCCTGAGGTAGTCAATTTTGAAATGATAAAAAGTGCCACATCTTTTGGAGTAACTCCTTTCTGAAGGGCTCCGTTAATATTAATTCTCATTTTTTTTGGTTTCGGCTGTAAGATACATTGGGTAGACAGGACCATCTCAACTTCCGAAGTACCGATTCCAAAGGCGATTGCACCAAAAGCACCATGAGTAGAAGTGTGGGAGTCTCCACAAACTATGGTTGCGCCTGGAAGGGTGATTCCATATTCCGGGCCTACTACATGAACAATCCCGTTTTTTTCATGCCCCAACCCCCAATAAGAAATACCATGTTCTGCAGCATTTTTTTCTAAAGCATCCAACTGTTTGGCTGAAAGAGGATCTTTTATCGGAAGGTGTTGATTTAGAGTGGGAGTGTTATGATCTGCGGTGGCAAAAGTGCGTTCGGGGTACATTACATTTATGTTTCGATTTTTAAGGCCAAGAAAGGCTACTGGGCTGGTGACCTCATGTACCATGTGACGATCTATGAACAAAACATCAGGGCCTTCGTCTATTTGTTGAACCACATGCTTGTCCCAAACTTTATCAAAAAGTGTTTTTTTCATTATAATGTAAAAATAAGGGTTTTTATAATCCGCAGGTTTTGATAATTTTAGGAATATCATTGTCACTGACTTCCTTTTGTTGGTCTGCAACTTTTAAAAATTCTTTATAAACTTTATCCAATTGAAGTTTGTCTAATTCAAACCCAATATTTTTGGCACGATAAGCTAGGGCAGCACGACCACTTCTTGCGGTCAAAACAATTGCAGATTCAGTGACACCCACATCATGGGGATCCATAATTTCGTAAGTTTCTCGTTTTTTGATTACACCGTCTTGATGTATGCCGGAACTATGGGCAAAAGCATTTGCTCCAACAACGGCCTTATTAGGTTGAACAGGCATGCCCATACTTTCAGATACCAATTGACTGGTAGAGAAAAGCAGCCTCGAATTTATATTAGTGTCCAAGTTTAAATTGGGGTGTTGGCGCATGATCATAACGACTTCTTCCAAAGAGGTATTTCCTGCTCTTTCACCGATGCCATTGATAGTACACTCTATTTGCCTTGCGCCATTGATAACCCCCGAGATAGAGTTAGCGGTAGCCAATCCAAGGTCGTTGTGACAGTGGCACGAAAGAATTGCTTTGTCAATTCCGGTAACATTTTCCTTTAGATATTTGATTTTCGCACCATACTCCTCTGGTAAACAATAACCAGTGGTGTCAGGGATATTAAGTACAGTGGCTCCGGCTTTGATAACTGCCTCACAAACTTTAGCTAAAAATTCGTTATCTGTTCTGCCAGCATCTTCGGCATAAAATTCAATATCCTCAACAAAACTTTTGGCATAACTCACTGCTGCCACAGCACGATCTATGATATCGTCTCTGTTGGAGTTAAACTTATATTTTATATGAGAATCTGACGTACCAATACCAGTATGAATTCTTGATTTTTTTGCATCTTTTAGAGCCTCTGCAGCAACTTCTATATCTTTTTTAACAGCACGGGTTAGCCCGCATACCCTTGTGTTTTTAACAAGTTGAGAAATTTTTACGACCGAATCGAAATCACCTGGACTTGAAATGGGAAATCCTGCCTCCAAAACATCTACACCCAATTCATCTAAACGTTCAGCAATGATCAGTTTGTTGGCAGTGTTTAGTTTGCAACCTGGAACTTGTTCCCCATCGCGTAAAGTAGTGTCAAATATTTGTACTGATTCCTTGGCCATTACTAAGGATTGATTGTAATCAAAAACGAATGTAGTGCGAAATGTGAAATACTTAAATTAATTGCTTAATTTTATTACAATATCCTCTACCTTTGTTTTAAGTATAAATAGCTATATAACAACCTTTTAAATCATTTTTTGTTACAATGATTAATGAACAAAAAGACAATTTATTTCAGCTGATTAAGTCATTGACAAAATCGGAAAAACGGCAATTTAAGTTGTATGTAGGGCGGATGGGATCCAATAACAATGCAAAATTTTTGAGTCTTTTCAATTTTTTAGACAAGCTAGAAAAATATAGTGAAAAGGCAATTTTGGTCAAAGGGATTGTAACCAAACAACAACTCTCCAATCTCAAAGCGCATCTTTATAAACAAATACTTATCAGTTTAAGACTTAATCCCATTCATCAAAATATACGCATCCAAATCAGAGAGCAAATGGATTTTGCAGCTATATTGTATCAAAAAGGTCTGTATAAACTCAGTCTAAAGATTTTGGATAAGGCCAAGGCATTGGCTCTCAAAAATGAGGAAAAATACGCTGCATACGATATTGTCGAGTTTGAAAAACTCATAGAATCCCAATACATTACCCGCAGTTTGTCCAATCGAGCAGAAAAGTTGATAATTGAAGCCGATAACCTTAGAACCCATAATGACCTGACCAGTCAATTGTCCAATTTATCACTGCTGCTGTATGAAAAACTGATCAAAACAGGCTATGCAAAAAGTGATGAAGAATTCAGGGAAATTACTAAGTTTTTCTATGAAAAAATGCCACTTCTGGAGTTGGAAAAACTTGGGTTTAGAGAGAAGTTATGGTATTATAAAGCTCATGTTTGGTATAGCTTTTTGGTTCAAGATTTTCTTTCATCTTACAAGTATTCAAATAAATGGGTTGATATGTTCAATGAAAACACGGAGATGATTTCCATCCACCCTGTTTTTTATCTCAAGGGAAATAATTTTTTAATGGAGTCTTTGGCCTTGATCAAGTATCCAGAAAAGTTTAAGGAGACCCTTAACAATATGCTAATTAGGGTCAATTCTGAGGAATTTCCAAAAAATGAAAATTTGGCCGCTCAGCGTTTTTTGTACTCCTATAATAATCTGTTTAATTTGTATTTTCTACAAGGTGATTTCAAGGAGGGGCTGGTTATTATATCAGAGGTTATTCAGGGGATTGAGCAATTTAAAAACCAGGTTGATCCCCACCATGTAATGATGTTCTATTACAAGATTGCCTGTTTGTATTTTGGCTTAGACGATCACGAAAATTGTATTGTTTACCTAAATAAGATCATTAATAACAAACACCTGAAGATGCGGGAAGACCTTCTTTGTTTCACCAGAGTACTTAGCGTAGTAGCTCATTATGAAGCGGGTTTTGATTATCATCTAGAGGCACATTTACGAGAAACCTATAAGTTTCTGATTAAAATGAATGATCTTCATGAGGTTCAAAAAGCCATGATACGATTTGTTCGCTCTCTTGGTGATATTTATCCACACGAACTTAAGGCTGCATTTGTAAAACTCCACAAAGAATTAAAGCAATATGAAGACGATCCCTATGAACGCCGTGCCTTTTTATACCTCGATATATTGTCTTGGCTGGAAAGTAAAATTGAAAACCGCCCTGTGGGAGAAATCATTCGCGAAAAAGCCAAAGTGATTAATCGGAAAGAGAGAAGTTCCATTGAGGTTTAACAGGGGGGGGAGCAACAACATTGATTCTTTCTTTTGTGGTGGGATGATCGAAACTCAACGAGCGTGCATGTAGGTCAATGCTTCCATCTGGATTACTTCTTTTTGCACCGTATTTTAGATCCCCTTTTATGGGAAACCCAATTTTTGTCAGTTGACTTCTAATTTGATGATGTCTACCCGTTTCAAGCGTAATTTCCAAAACAGTATATCGATCCAAATCAGTTATCTTTTTGTAGTGAAGCACTGCCTTTTTAGAGTCAATAATCTCATTCTCATGAGCTGTAGACTTGTTCATTTTTGTATTCCTTTTTAGCCAATGGGTTAGGGTATTTGCTTGTGGATTAATCTCAGACCCTACAACAGCCCAATAAATTTTGTTTATTTTTCTCAATTTAAATTGCAGATTCAATCGGCTGAGAGCTTTAGATGTTCTAGCAAAGAGCACGACCCCACTAGTGGGTCGATCCAACCTATGAACTACGCCCAGGAAGACTGATCCTGGTTTGTTGTATTTTTTTTTTATGTAGGACTTAACTTTATCCACCAATGGTTGGTCTCCAGTCCTATCTCCTTGAACCAAATATCCTGCTACTTTATTGACTGCTATTAGATGATTATCTTCATATAGGACACTAAGCACGATTTTATGGGGTGTTAATATTGTTCTTGGTTATTGGGGAAATCTTGGTTTTTAACGTCGGCAGCATAATTTTTGATGGCTTTAGAAATTTCATTATCCAAGTTAAGATATCGTCTTAAAAAACGTGGATTAAATTCTTTATTCATCCCTAGCATGTCATTCAAAACCAAAACCTGACCGTCGACATGGGCCCCTGCTCCAATTCCGATGATAGGAATATTCACTGTTTTGGATACTTTTTCAGCTAATTTAGCTGGAATTTTTTCCAAAACAATACTAAAACAACCAGCCTTTTCAAGCATTTGAGCATCACTGAGCAATTGTTCCGATTCTGCCTTCTCCTTCGCCCTGACTGAATAGGTTCCAAATTTATATATGGATTGCGGAGTTAATCCCAAATGTCCCATTACGGGAATACCGGCTTGAAGAATTCTTTCTATGGATTCCTTAATTTGACTACCCCCTTCAAGCTTTAGGGCATGGGCTCCAGACTCTTTCATGATTCTAATCGCTGATCGCAGTGCCTCCTTAGAATCTGCTTGGTAAGTACCAAAAGGAAGGTCAACAACTACCAATGCTCGATTCACACCTTTTACAACACTTGTGGCATGGTAGATCATATGATCTAGAGTTATGGGTAAAGTAGTCTCATGACCTGCCATGACATTCGAGGCTGAATCACCCACGAGTATTACATCAATTCCTGCCTTATCAACAATCCCAGCCATGGTAAAATCATAGGCTGTGAGCATGGCAATTTTTTCCCCATGGGCTTTCATTTCTGACAAAGTACGAGTTGTAACACGTACATAATTTTCTGATGATTTTGACATAATGGTTATAAAAATAGTTTTTTTTGTTTTGATGTTATAAAAAATATTCCATTCTGTGTAGAGGGTATGACAAGGTGTCAGAGATATCACAATGGCACAATGCTTGAATGAATTAATTTAAACCTAATATAATTATGAGCAAAATAATCGGAATTGACTTAGGAACAACCAATTCGTGCGTTTCTGTAATGGAAGGAAACGAACCCGTGGTCATTCCTAATGCTGAAGGCAAAAGAACAACTCCCTCTGTAATCGCTTTTGTTGAAGGAGGCGAAATAAAAGTGGGTGATCCTGCTAAAAGACAAGCAGTGACCAACCCCACGAAAACAATTGCATCTGTAAAAAGATTTATGGGTAATAAATTTTCAGAATCATCTAAAGAGGCAAAAACAGTAGCCTATAAGGTAGCTAAAGGAGATAATGATACCCCAAGAATCGACATAGATGGACGTCTATATACCCCACAAGAACTATCTGCCATGATTTTACAAAAAATGAAAAAGACAGCAGAGGATTATCTTGGGCAAGATGTAACTGAAGCGGTAATAACTGTTCCAGCATATTTTAATGACGCCCAACGTCAAGCTACTAAAGAAGCAGGAGAAATTGCCGGATTAAAGGTCCAAAGAATCATCAATGAACCTACTGCAGCTGCCTTAGCCTTTGGCCTGGATAAGAAAAGTGGAGGCGATAGTAAAATTGCCGTTTATGATTTGGGAGGCGGTACTTTTGACATCTCTATTCTAGAATTAGGCGATGGTGTTTTTGAAGTTTTGTCAACCAATGGAGATACCCACTTGGGTGGAGATGATTTTGATCAAGTATTGATTGATTTTCTTGCTGATGATTTTAAAAAAGCTGAGCAAATTGACTTGAGAGACGATCCAATGGCATTACAACGTTTAAAAGAGGCCGCTGAAAAAGCTAAAATTGAATTGTCCTCCTCTGCACAAACTGAAATTAATTTACCATATGTAACAGCAACGGCCTCTGGACCAAAACATTTGGTTACCAACTTGACACGTGCCAAATTCGAGCAACTTTCTGATCAATTGGTTAAAAGATCCATGGCGCCTGTTAAAAAGGCATTGAACGATGCAGGGATTTCCACAGGAGATATTGACGAGGTGATATTGGTAGGGGGTTCTACACGTATTCCTATTATACAGGAAGAAGTAGAAAAGTTTTTTGGTAAAAAACCCTCTAAGGGAGTTAATCCTGACGAGGTAGTTGCTATTGGAGCTGCTATCCAAGGAGGTGTTTTGACTGGAGACGTCAAAGACGTTTTATTGCTTGACGTAACACCTCTATCCCTTGGCATTGAAACCATGGGTAGTGTAATGACTAAACTGATCGATGCTAATACCACTATTCCGACAAAAAAATCACAGGTTTTTTCTACTGCAGCAGATAATCAGCCCTCAGTAGAAATTCATGTGCTTCAAGGTGAGCGTTCCATGGCAGCTGACAATAAAACCATAGGAAGATTTCACTTAGATGGGATACCACCGGCTCCAAGAGGTACCCCACAAATTGAGGTTACATTTGATATCGATGCCAATGGAATCATAAAAGTGAGTGCTTCCGATAAAGCTACTGGAAAATCACAAGATATCCGTATTGAGGCTTCTTCAGGCCTCACTGAAGAGGAAATCGAAAAAATGAAAAAAGAAGCTGAAGCCAACGCTGACAGCGATAAAAAAGCAAAGGAGGAGGTCGATAAACTCAACAGCGCAGATCAAATGATCTTTCAAACCGAAAAGCAGTTGAAGGAATTTGGAGAGAAGCTTTCTGACGAGAAAAAAGCTCCAATAGAATCTGCTTTAGAAGAATTGAAAAAAGCACATGAGTCTAAAGAGCTAACTGCTATTGATGCCGCTTTAGAGAAAATCAATGAAGCATGGAAAAATGCATCAGAAGAAATGTACAAAGCCCAAGCAGAATCTGCTAATGGTAATAATACAGCTGATACACCACCAAATTCGGGAGAAAAAGATGATGCCAAAGGTGGTGACGATGTCCAAGATGTTGATTTCGAAGAAGTAAAGGATTAATTTTGATTTGAAGATTCAAAATAAAACCTCCTGCCGTTTATAGGTGGGAGGTTTTCATAATTTTACTTAAAGGGTATGGAAAAAGAAAAAATTCTAGAGGTTTGTAATGCCATGGTAAAAGGGAACTTAATGGAGACTTTGGAGATTGAGTTTGTTGATTTAGGAGAAGATTTTCTGTCTGCACGAATGCCCGTTACTCCTAAAGTTCACCAGATACACGGTTTGCTTCATGGTGGAGCGACAGTTGCTTTGGCTGAAACTGTCGGTAGTGCTGCTGTTTCGGTCTTGAGTCAAGACCCATCCATTTCTACTGTTGGAATTGAAATCTCTGCTAATCACCTGAAAAGCACAAGTAGTGGATACGTCACTGCTACTGCCAAACCGCTACACATGGGAAAAACCATTCAGTTGATAGAGATTAGGGTGGTTGATGATCAAGACAATTTGATTTCCCATTGTAAACTTTCCACCTTTTCCCTACCCAAAAAATAAATGAAAAAGCACGATCTTGAGGAAGTTTTTGCAAAGCTTTTGTCCCGTGACCAACCCTTTGTTTTTTACAGATTACCTAATACCAATAACGTCCATTGTAACTTTCAAGATGATAATTCCTTGCTTCTTACCAACGATTTAAAGATCAATGGTTTTGTGATGTGTCGTTTTGATTCGCCACTACCTGCCGTTTATGTTTCTGCAAAAAACCATTTAAAATTTGTTTATAAAACCAAAGCTTTTGAGACAAAAGGCGGTGTAAAATTATTTAATTTGGAACATAAAGATTATTTCATAAAAAT
>JAYPMF010000024.1:18389-19602 GCA_038129785.1 Flavobacteriaceae bacterium | reverse complement strand
CTATTGTATTGACCGAAGTTGCTAAAAGTGTCACTTTAGTGCACCGCCGTAACGAATTTAGGGGATCGCTTGACTCCGTAGAAAAAGTACAAGTCCTCAAAAAAGAAAACAAAATTCAACTCATTACCCCAGCAGAGGTAACTGCTTTAAATGGTGACAATCATTTAACCTCCGTAACTGTAAGTCATCGGGGAGCCTCCGTTGTAAATTCGATAGATTATTTTATTCCTCTTTTTGGACTTACCCCAAAACTGGGACCTATATCCGATTGGGGTTTGGAAATCGAAAAAAATGCGATCAAAGTAAATAACGCATTGGATTACCAAACGAATGTTCCTGGAATTTATGCCATCGGTGATATAAATACCTATCCCGGTAAACTCAAACTCATTCTTTGTGGCTTTCACGAAGCAACTTTGATGTGTCAAAGTGCTTTTCAACGAATACATCCTGAAAAGAGGAATATACTCAAATATACCACTGTGAGTGGGATTACCGGATTTGATGGTAGCCGAAAAAAAGCTGAAAAATCAACTATCAAAACCATCAAATAAATGGACATCAAAATTACCGTAATCGACAGAACTGGTGAGTCTCACCAACTTCAGGCTCCTACCGATATAGCCATGAACCTAATGGAGGTCTGTAAAGCCTACGAATTGCCTGTTGAAGGTATCTGTGGTGGAATGGCGATGTGTGCTTCCTGCCAGTGTTATATATTAAGCGATCACCCCCTCAGTAAAAAAAGCCCAGATGAGGAGGCAATGTTATCCGAAGCTTTCCATGTTCAAGAAAATAGCCGTTTGTGCTGTCAGATTTCTATAGAAAAAAAACTAGAAGGATTAAAAGTTGAACTAGCACCCGAGTAAATCTAATATTTCCGTTATGACCTTTGTTTATTTTAGGAATATTCTTTTTTTAATTAAATCCCATACTTAAAATTCACTTTAAATGATCCTCTACTTTAAATGGATTGATTAGTAAAACCTAAAGTAATTATTTTCTACTCTTTTAAACTCAACTTAGCCCCTCAAAATCAATCTCATAAAGAAGCTTGTATCACCAAATTAATCCAAGTTCCACTTCGCTTTAGCCATTTTGTCTCGAATATTTATTAATTCTAAGTTAGCTATGGTGAACATATTGATGCTCAGTCCTATAAAAATTAGCAATAATACACCAATTTTAATACACTTTTGAGTTTGTATTAATC
>JAYPMF010000024.1:0-18379 GCA_038129785.1 Flavobacteriaceae bacterium | reverse complement strand
GTATTAATCTGATGCCCACTAGCAGTAAATTACAGATAAGAGTTAGACTTTTACTAAAATTCTAAAAACAATTTAATTCATTTTTACCACGATCATTGATCTCATATTTAATTTATGTTAAGAGAAAAAATAAGTGGTAAGAATAACAAAAAACATCCACCCTTTTAAAAACCAAAAAGATAAGACTAACATTAGTAGTCATCAAGGGAGATTTGGATAGTATATGATTAAAGATTTGGTTTATTTGATTTACAAATAATTAAGAAAAACAATCCCTCCATTCAATAAAGAGGCAAAACATATCCAAATTAAATAAGGGTAGAGTAAGCGCGAGGCAAATAGCTCAATGGTTTTGAACTGTTGGATGGTTCTTATGATCAAAAAAAATAAAGCCACTATCACCACCAATCCCCCAATAGGATTTTTCAACCCGAAGAAAACCAAAGACCAAAGTCCGTTGAACAAGAGTTGGAATCCAAAGAGGTATATAGCTTTTTTGACATGGCTTTGTTGGATACCATAATAACATACCCTTCCCAATGCAATTCCCATAAGTAAGTATAGCAGTGTCCAAACAGGTGCAAAAAGCCAACTCGGAGGAGTAAAAAAAGGTTTTTTTAAAGTCGGGTACCAAGTATTGACTGATATTTGGGTGATCTGACCCGCAATGACACCAACTATGAAGCAGATGATTACACCAATGGTTATTGGATATATTAATTTTCTTTTCATTTTCAAAACTAAACATTTTAAACGGCTATATTTTTTTTCCATCCCCGTCATCAAGTATCTTTGTAATTCATGAGTATGAATTCATTTGTTTTTGACGTTCCAGTAGAGGGCTGTTATCAAACCAAATGGGAGGCACCCAGCAATATAGCTTTGGTTAAATATTGGGGTAAATACGGACAGCAATTACCTCAAAATCCTTCTATCAGTTTTACCCTCTCCAAATGCTTTACTACCACAGAAGTAAGTTTTTCTCCACGAGAAAATGGTCAAGAGGCTTTTGATTTTTTGTTTGATCAAAAAAAACAACCTGAATTCCACCCCAAGATTCAGCAGTTTTTGGATCGTATTATCAACTACTTCCCCGCTTTGCAAAACCATCACCTGTCTATATCTAGCCAAAACTCCTTTCCTCATAGCAGTGGTATTGCTTCTTCTGCCTCTGCTATGGCAGCCTTGGCACTTTGCATAGTAGATTTTGAAAAACAGTTTCACAACGATTGGACTGATGAGGCTTTTTTGAATAAAGGCTCCTTTTTAGCACGACTGGGATCGGGTAGTGCAGCAAGAAGTATTAACGGCCCACTGATGGTTTGGGGCCAAAGTGAAGCTTTTTCGAAAAGTAACGACCATTATGCCATTGCACCTTCAGTTGACTGGCACACTATTTTCCACGATTACCAAGATACTGTTCTGATTGTGGATAAAGGACAAAAGAAGGTTAGCAGTACATCAGGCCATGGACTCATGAAGGGCCACCCCTTTGCGATTCAACGCTTTGAACAAGCACATATCCATCTCGAGCAATTCAAAACCGCACTCACCAAGGGAGATGTGGAGCGTTTTATTGATCTCACAGAAGCGGAAGCCCTGTGCCTTCATGCCATGATGATGACCTCTAATCCCCGTTTTGTCCTTATGCAACCCAATACTCTAGCCATAATACAAAAAATACAGGACTTCAGGAAACAAACCAAATTACCCGTCTGTTTTAGTCTCGATGCTGGAGCGAATGTTCATTTACTCTACCCCCTCCAAGAGCGTCTTTCCATTATGGATTTTATACAAAAAGAACTGACTACCCATTGTCAAAAAGGTCAATATATTGAAGATCAAGTGGGAAATGGTGCCAAAAAAATTTAGCTTGGTACTGTGAAACCTTGATATAGGAATATTATTAATAAAAATTATGTCCTTATTAAATTCAAATAGTTATGCATTGTTTAGATAAAGCAAATTTAAACTGATGAGAGGGCACTTTTTTTTTGCAAAGATTTTACTCTTTGGTGAATATGGTATTATTAAAGACTGCAGGGGACTGTCCATCCCATACAATTTTTTTAAGGGATCTCTCCATTTGCCGGAGGAGGAAAACGATATTACCCGCACATCTCATAAAAATTTGTATGACTATACTCAATATCTAAAAGGCCTTCCCTCTGATTTGGTTTTATTAGATTTTGAAGCTTTAGAAACTGATTTGGATCGAAAGCTATACTTTGATAGCAGCATCCCTCAGGGCTATGGTGTGGGAAGTAGTGGGGCCCTAGTCGCTGCCATTTATGACCGTTATGCAGTAGATAAAATCTCCAAGCAAGAAGCTATTACTCCCCAAAAATTAGCAGAAATCAAATGGGTATTTGCTAACATGGAGTCTTTTTTTCATGGACAGTCCTCTGGTTTGGACCCACTTAACAGTTATTTGAGTTTGCCATTGCTGATTCACTCCAAGGACAAAATCGAAACCACAGGATTACCGCAACAAAACTCTAAAGGTAAGGGGGTGGTATTTTTACTTGATACTGGCTGCAGTGCGGAAACTGCGCAAATGGTCTACCTATTTATGGAAAACATGGAAAATGAGGGTTTCAGTAAAATGATGCGAGAGGAATTTGTTCAGATCACCGACCGTTGCATAGAAAATTTCCTTTATGGTAACGTCAAATCCCTTTTTGTTAATATGAAATCCCTATCTACCCTGGTTTTCAAATACTTTAACCCGATGATTCCGTCTGAATTTCACAGGCTTTGGGAAAAGGGACTGGAGACCAATACTTACTATTTAAAACTTTGTGGCTCAGGAGGTGGCGGATATATGTTAGGATTTACTAAAGACTTAGAGGCTGCCCAAAAGGCACTCCATGGCCATAGACTTAAGGTGGTTTATTACTTCTAAACCAATTAAAAAAATTTCAAGCTCCATCAATTTTTCACTTACAATCTTTGATTTTTTTCGTTGTAAGGCTTTATATCCCCTTCTAGTTTTTGTAAAATATTTTAGTTCAATATATTGGTTCTGCTTAGGTACTTTTGTTCAGTATTAATAGACACAAATAACGTACCTTTGATTATACAATTTGATAAAAGCCCATATACATCAGGATTATTGGGTATCTTCTTCATTTAAATTATACGGATGTGCCTAATAATTCTAAAAAAGCTGACAAAAAAGCAAGACTCTCCTCTACTCAAGGAATTCGTTTAAACAAATTCCTCTCCAATGCTGGAATATGTTCTCGGCGCGAGGCAGATAAGTTTATTGCTATGGGTTTGGTTAAAATTAATGGTAAGGTTGTGACAGAAATGGGCTTCAAGGTTCAGAGAGGTGACCAAGTGCATTATGACGACCAGTTTGTTAAAAGAAATTCTCCAGTTTACCTTTTGCTTAACAAACCCAAAGGGTTTATCGCTTCGACTCAGGGTGGGGAGATAAACAAACCCGTTCAGGAACTTATCCGCAGTAAACATCCTGAAAAAGTTCCCCCTATAGGTGATATGGGACGAACCGTGACTGGTTTGCTCTTGCTGACCAATGATTATAAGTTACGCCAAAAAATGGCCAACCCAAATTCTCGATATAATATAATTTACCAGGTGATACTGGAGCAAAATGCTCAAACTGCAGATCTTGATGCCCTGATAAAAGGCATCCGAATACGTGACAAAGTCTATAAAATAAAATCAGTAGCATACATCAAGGGACGAACCAAAAATGAAATCGGTATAGAGGCCTCAAATATATCTCCGGGTATACTTAAAAAAATACTCGAACAACGCTCCTTAAAAGCACTGACTATGGATCGTGTACTATTGGCGGGATTGACCAAAAAAGACCTACCCAGAGGAAGGTGGCGCTATCTTACAGTAAAGGAAATACAATTCCTTAAAATGATCTCATAGGAACTTTGAGCCATTGTCTTAAATTTTATTAAATCTAATCTCAAAAATTTATTATATTACATGTATAGCATAGTTTTATTAAAATCACACTAATGATATACTTCCTTTTAATTTTACATGTTTAAATGTTTTATAATGGCAGTAAAGATTATCAATAAGTTCAAAAGAGTATTTGATTGGTTTCAGGTATCTATTTCATAATTTTATAGGATAGTGTTGTCTTCTATTTGACACCACTTATACTTTTTATTTTGCTGTTAAGAAAAGTAATTTTGGAGTTTGAATGAATTTTCTATCGTTGCCAAACATTTAATCTCCAATCAAAAGGTAGGTATTGAAGTTTTGTTTTTTTATTAAATCCTGTGCAGCCGTATTTTTGAATTAGGGTCAATTTTTTGTCAAAGGAACCAAAATCCTTAATGAACCAAAGAAAAATCCGAGACAAGCGGGGGGTATCATCTTGGCATTGATTTTGGTTAGGATCATTCAAAAAAATGGTAGCTGCACTTTGAAGTTGATATTCCAAAGTATTGCCTCTATATGCTTTTTTTGAAAGTTGCGGACCAGACACTGTTGCACGATGTAAGGCAAACAAGATTAGTGGATCATTAAACTGTCTGAGTATATCTTCAATTGCTTTTAAACTTAATGGTTTTTTTTTCCAGATGAAAACCTTGGCTTTCCATGGGGTATTTATCTCTTTAATACTCTGTAGTGGATAGTGTTTTAGTATAAGAGCTATAGTGGTAGCATTGTATACGTTAATCCAATATGCCTTGTGATTAGATTTTGTCCAATAGGGCTGAGGAGGATGATTTTGCAGGGCCTGTATGTATGAGTAAAGGGCGTGTTCCTCTTTTTTCCAATCATGGTAGTTGATCTCTCCTGTAGAAGCAACATATTGGTCTAACTGAACTTCCCAACGTTCGTGAATATTCCGTTTAGCCAATACTAAGTTGACTCCAAAAAAAAGTAAAATAAAGGTTCTGTAAAACACTTTTAAAAATATTAATTATGGAATTTCAAATGAGGATAATTTTATCTTTAATGTAATTCATTTAATAAGTATGTTAATCATATAAACTAGTACCTCAAGATTTTTTAACTTATATGAGATGTTATTTAACAATACTTTCCAGTTTGAATATTTATTAATTGGTAAAAATTTTTCTCAAAAAGTAATTTTATAAAATCATTTAACGAATGGTTTTTATAAATTCAGGAATAGCGGCAATGGTGTTTTTCTCCAAAAATTGAATAAATGCAGAGCCAATAATGGCTCCTTGACTGTAACGGATGGCTTTCATATAGGTTTTGGCGTTACTGATCCCAAAGCCTACTAATTGAGGTGTTTTAAGTTGCATGTTGGCAACGCGTCTGAAATAATCTTCTTGGGTATTACCAAAATTATTTTGAGCTCCAGTCACACTTGCACTGCTGACCATGTAAATAAAACCATTTGAGACACTGTCAATGAAGCGAATCCTTTCCTCTGAGGTTTGAGGGGTAATTAGAAACATATTGTATAAATTGTACTTATCAAAAAGTACTTTATAATCATGGTAGTAAATGTCAACTGGAAGGTCGGGAATGATCAAACCGTCAATACCAATTGCTTTACATTTTTGGCAAAATCTCTCAATACCAAATTGCATCACGGGGTTAAAGTAGCCCATCAATATCAAGGGAATATGAATATTTTCACGAATGTTCTCGAGCTGGTCAAATAGTTTTTCGGTGGTCATACCATTGTTTAGGGCACGGGTAGAACTCTCTTGAATGGTGGGGCCGTCGGCTAATGGATCGCTAAAGGGTAAACCGATCTCTACCATATCCACTCCACTGTCTTGTAAAGCCTGGATGGTGGGCAGGGTATCTTCTAATTCAGGGTGTCCGGCCGAGAAATAAATGGACAATAGTTTTTGTTTTTTTTGAAAGGTTTTGTCAATACGATTCATTACAATTTAAAATGGTTGATGTAGGTGTCTAAATCTTTGTCTCCTCGACCGGAACAGTTAAAAACGATAACTTCCTCAGGAGAGAATTTTCTTACATCTAAAGCGGCAAAAGCATGTGCGGTTTCTATAGCAGGGATGATGCCTTCCATTTGGGAGAGGGTCAGACCCCAGTCCATGGCCTCTTGGTCGGGGATGGAAATAAATTCGGCTCTTTTGCTTCGAAATAGGTGTGCATGCATGGGTCCCACTCCCGGATAATCCAATCCGGCAGAGATAGAATAAGGCTCGGTAATTTGCCCGTCAGGTGTTTGCATTAGCAGCGTTTTACTACCATGGATAATACCTTCCTTACCCAAAGCTGAAGTGGCGGCACTTTCTCCCGAGTCGATACCTTTTCCTGCGGCCTCAACTGCAATGATGTTTACTCGTGGGTTTTCCAAAAAGTGATAATAGAGCCCAGCGGCATTGCTTCCTCCTCCTACACAGGCAATGACATGGTCTGGGTAATCTCGATTTTCTTTCTCTAACAATTGCACTTGGGTCTCAGCACTGATCACAGATTGGAAACGGGCGACCATATCTGGATATGGGTGTGGGCCCACCACTGAGCCAATGATATAGTGAGTATCTACAGGGTTGTTGATCCAGTCACGGATAGCTTCGTTAGTGGCATCTTTAAGGGTTTTACTCCCTGATTGTGCGGCTCTGACTTCTGCTCCCAGCATCTTCATTCGCGCTACATTAGGGGCTTGGCGTTGAATATCTAACGCACCCATATAGACAATGCATTTTATGCCCATCAATGAACAAACTGTGGCGGTAGCTACTCCGTGTTGTCCCGCACCAGTTTCGGCAATGATACGGTTTTTACCTAAGCTTTGGGCTAACAAAATTTGCCCAATGGTATTATTGACCTTGTGGGCACCTGTATGACACAGATCCTCTCTTTTAAGGTATATCTTGGTATTGTATTTTTCCGATAAACGCTCCGCAAAATATAATGGTGTTGGGCGTCCCACATAATCTTTTAGAAGTGATTGAAATTCTTTTTGAAAAGATTTAGATTCACTAATCTGAATGTAATTTTTTCTCAATTCCTCAACATTGGGGAAAAGCATCTCGGGGATATATGCACCCCCAAAATCTCCGTAAAATCCCTTCTCATCAATTTGGTACTTCATCTTATAGTGTTGCTTTAAATTGCTTTATTAGTTCAATGTTTTTTTGGCCTGGTTCAATTTCAAATTTGCTGTTGATGTCGATAGCATATATAGGCAAATTTAAGTTAATTATTGATGAGATGGCATCTTGATCTTTAGGACCGATTCCTCCGCTCAAAAAGAAGGGCTTTGTAGCGGGGTAGTCACGTAATAACGACCATTCAAAACTACTTCCGTTGCCCCCAGGTAATTCACCTTTGGTATCGAACAAAAAATAATCACAAACAGATTCATAAGGCTTTAAAACTGAAAAATCAAAATTTGAACCTACACCAAATGCCTTGATGATTTCAAGTTCAGTATTTTTGAGTTTTTGACAAAAATCAGGGCTTTCCGAACCATGGAGTTGAAGTGTCTGAAGTTGGTGTTGTGTTGCAATATCTTTAATATAGTCCAAGGAGGCATTGACAAAGACTCCTGTTTTTTTGATGGTATTTGGCAAATGGGGGGTGGGAGCATTGACAAACCTTTTGGAGTATTCCCAAAAAATAAAGCCCATGTAGTCCGGAGCCAATTGTGATAGTGCCAATATGTTGTCGGGTGAACGCATCCCGCAAACTTTAAGTTTCATTTGGTGAGGGTTTTGATGAAATCGGTGGCAGCAAGGCCGGGGGATTTGGTTTTCATAAAGTTTTCACCGATCAAAAAGCCACGGTATCCTAGAGGCTGTAGGGCTTTTATGGCCGTTATTGAACTCATCCCACTTTCGGATACTTTGACAAAATCGTCTGGGATCAGTTCGGCCAGTGCCATGCTAGTGCCCAAACTGACTTCAAAGGTTTTGAGGTTCCGGTTGTTTACTCCTACCATATTCAATGAGGGCATCAAGGCTTTATGAAGTTCACTTTGGTTGTGTACCTCCAAAAGTATTTCCATGCCTAAACTTTGAGCGGTTTCGGATAGTTGTTTGATCTTATCTCGATCCAAAACTGCAGCGATCAATAAGATTACGTCGGCCCCATGGGCCTTGGCTTCGAAAAGTTGGTAAGGGTCAATTATGAATTCTTTTCTTAAGAGCGGCAGGCGGCACACTGCCCGAGCAGCAGTCAAATCCTCCAAACTGCCCCCAAAATATTTTAGATCGGTGAGTACAGAAATACCACAGACTCCTGCATTTTCATAGCCTTTTGCGACGCTGTAGACAGATAAGCTGCTGTTGATATTGTCACGAGAAGGAGAACGTCGCTTATGTTCGGCAATTATGCCCGAGGTACTGTCTTGCAAACGTTGAGCCAATGAAAAGCATTCCCGATCAAACAATGGAGATTGTTCCCAATAGGCCTGGGGAAATATTTTTTTCCGCAGTTCAATCTCTTTAATTTTATCGATGATGATTTGGTCCAAAATGGTCATGCTGCACTGAGTTTTTGAAGGGTTTTAAAAGCTTGGTATGCTTTTCCTGACATTAGGGATATCTTTGCCTTTTCAAACCCCTCCATTGGGGTACAGTCGGTGGCAGTTGCAATGGCCATTCCGGCATTTGCAGAGACCACATTATTTTGTGCTGTGGTACCTTCACCGTCTAAAACAGAAATGAATATAGCAGCAGAGGAAGAGACGGTATTACCACCGGTTATCTGTTTTTCACTTAGAGGCTCGACACCGAAATCTTGTGGATTTATAGTGCTCTCTCCACTCTTTCTTATAGCCCTGGCAGGTCCTGTGAGGGAAATTTCATCGTAGCCGTCTAAGGCATACAATATGGTAAAGTTTTGATCTGTTTTTTGGAAGAGGTAGCCATAGAGGCGTGCGAGTTCCAAGTTGAACACTCCAGTAAGTTGGTTTTTGGGAAAGGCTGGGTTGACCAAAGGTCCCAGCATATTAAAAAAGGTCTTTACCCCCAGTTCCCTTCGAATAGGTGCCACATTTTTCATGGCCGGATGGAAAATAGGTGCATGGAGTACACATATACCCGCTTGATCGATGCATCGTCGAAGAAAATCTTCTTCGTTGGAAAATTTGATTCCAAGGTGTTCTAAAACATTACTGGACCCACAGCCTGAAGATACCCCATAATTTCCGTGTTTAGCTACTTTTACTCCAGCTCCAGCAGTAATAAAAGAGGATAGGGTAGAAATATTAAAAGTGTCTTTACCATCCCCGCCGGTGCCACACAAGTCAATTGGGGTAAATTCACTTAAATCTATGGCGACACAGAGTTCTAAAAGGGCTTCACGAAACCCTTCCAATTCTTCAAGGGTTATGCTTCGCATCATAAAGACGGTAAGAAACGATGCGATTTGACTTGGATTGTATGCCCCTTTCGCAATTTGAAATAAAATTGACGATGCTTCTTCTTTTTGAAGTGTTTCGTGCTGGGTTAATCGATTGAGAATTGCTTTCATAAGTTAGCTATTAATCCAATTTTCTAATATTTTTTTACCATTTGGGGTCAAGACGGATTCGGGATGAAATTGAACTGCTCTAACGGCTAAGCTTTTATGTCTCAAGGACATCAATTGATGATTTTCGTCAAAAGAAGTGGCGACCAAATCTTTCGGTAGCGGGGTTTGCACCACCCAGGAATGATAGCGTCCCACCTCAAAACTTTTTGGTAAATCTTTAAACAAAATATCATCTTCGGTCACAGTTATTGGTGTGGCCACCCCATGGAAGACAGTATCCAAATTGGTCAGTGTTGCACCAAACACTTCTCCTATGGCCTGTTGCCCCAAACATACTCCTAAAATTTTTTTGTAGGGGGCATATTTTTTGATGGTGGCTTTGAGTAGCCCTGCTTCGTCAGGTATACCGGGACCTGGGGAGAGCAGAAGGTATTCGTAAGCCTCAGGTTCAGAAAGTTCAAATTGATCGTTGCGCTTTACAGTAATTTCTGCCCCTAATTCCTCCAAATGATGAACCAAATTGTAGGTGAAAGAATCGTAATTATCAATCACAAATATTTTTTTCATACTCATAATTTTTCAGCTAATTTTAAAGCCTTGTCTAAGGCTCCCAGTTTGTTATAAACCTCCTGTAACTCGTTTTCAGGCAGAGATTTTGAAACAATCCCTGCCCCTGCTTGGTAGTGAAGTTTTTGGTTTTTACTAATAAAGGATCGTATGATTATACAGTGGTTGAAATTGCCATCAAAATCCATATAACCTAGTGCTCCACCATAGGCATTTCGGGCACTGTTCTCGTAGCGGTCGATAAGTTGGAGGGCCATGTGTTTTGGAGCTCCACTAAGGGTTCCAGCGGGAAAGGTGTCGGCCACCACTTGGAATGTTTTGGCTTTTGGCTTGAGGTAGGCGGTTACTTTGGAAACCAAATGAATTACATGGGAAAAAAATTGTACTTCCCTGTTTTTTTCCACCACGACCCCGCTTCCATTTCGACTTAGGTCATTTCGTGCCAGATCGACCAGCATGACGTGCTCACTGTTTTCTTTTGGATCTGCGGCCAGTCTTTCTGCAGAGGCTTTGTCTTCTTCATCATTTCCCGAACGCTTGAAGGTTCCTGCAATTGGATGAATTTCTGCTTTACCCTGTTCTACGACCAGTTGTGCTTCCGGTGAACTACCAAAAATCTTGAAGTCACCATAGTCAAAAAAGAACAGATAAGGGGAGGGATTGATGGATCTCAAGGTGCGATATACGTTGAATTCGTCTCCTGTAAATCCCTGTGTAAACCTACGCGAAAGGACCAACTGAAAAACATCTCCCCTGAAACAGTGTTCCTTAGCCTTATTGACCATTCCGGTAAATTCTTTATCGGTCAGGTTGGAGGACTTATCACCTTTTTTTTTGAATTTATAGGCTGTGGTGTTGTCTTTTTTGAGGATTTTTTCGATTCGATTCAAATTGTTCAACCCATTGTAACTGTGTGAAAATAAATGTGCTTCATGGTTGAAAAGGCTGATTGCAATGATATTTTGATAAACGGCGTAGTAGATTTCGGGCATATCTAAATTACTTTTGTCCAGCCTAAGTGTCAAATGATCAAAATGAGCCACCGCTTCATGAGAAATATATCCAAATAGTCCATTGGTGATGAACTTGAAAGGATATTTTTTGGATTTAAATTGCCCAGCAAAATCTTGAACTAGCTGGGGTACCCTGTCTTTTTCAGTCAACTTAACCTTTTGGCAATTACCGTCGGGAAAATTATAAGTTATTATGTCTTTAAATATATTTAAGCTGGCAATAGGGTTGCAACAGATGTAAGAGAAATTATTTGCACGCGCATCGTAATCGCTACTCTCCAGTAAAAGGCTGTGGGGAAATTGATCTCTAATCTTTAGATAGACGCTGACCGGAGTGAGTGTATCAGCCAGAATTTTTTTGTGTTCAGAATGTAATTTAAACCTTGGTTTCATGGTGTATAATTAAAAAAGGCTTGTCGTGATGACAAGCCTTTTATATTGGTACAGCGGTATCACGAATTGATTATATCAATTCGTTCCACCAGATTGTGTAATTACTTTTAAAATTCATTTAGCAAATATATATCAAAAAAACTTTAAACCAATCAGAAGTTGATTTTTTAAGCCTAATTCCAATAAAGGCTTACTTCCATTTTAATGTCGTCCAGTATAAGTTTGTCTCCCAAATTTTCGAAAAAGGAACCGGAGCGAAAGCGGACATTGTATTTCGATCGATCGAAAGTAAGTCCAGCCGTCGCAGTGTTGTCATCAATCAATTTCATTTTAAACTCTACAGGGTGTTTAATCCCTTTGATGTTTAAATTACCAAAAAGGGTTTGTACTCCATCTTTAATTTTGGCTTTTTGAGTTATTTTTAGTGTGGCTTCGGGATACTTTTCTACACTAAAAAAATCATCGGATTTGAGATGCCCCTCGAGTCTTGCTTTTCCTCCACCAGAGAGATCTTTAACCGTCAGCGAAGACATGTTAACAACAAAACTTCCACCTGTGATAACACCGTCCTGAACCTCGACATAAGCATCTTTGAAGCTCAAGTCACCAAAGTGTATTTTTCCTGTAAGCTCTTCTCCAAACCAACGAACTTTGCTTTGTTCCAAATTAGCACTTAGATTTTGGGCTAGACAAATTTCAAATGTTGAAAATATTAAAGTAATAGCGAGTAATAATTGAAATGGTTTTATCATTATATACAATTTAAAGTTTAACGACTCAAAGTTATTTTATTTATTAAATGTCTTAAATTTTTTTGCTCTTCTAGTGAAAGAGGCACTAATATTTCGGCCTCTGTCTTTTGGATGAGGGCGTCTAGTTGGCTTAGAAGGTCTAAACCTTCTTGTGTTATGAAAATTTCGATTTTTCTTCGATTGTCTTTACAAATCTTTCGTTTCACCAGTTTTTTGTCTATCAATTTATCTATCAGACGGGTAGTGTTGGACATTTTGTGAATCATTCGTTTTTGGACGGTTTGCAAATTAGCGGGGATTCCTTTGCGTCCTCTCAAAATTCTTAGTACATTGAACTGTTGAAGTGAAATTTTGAATGGCTTTAAGGTATTTCCTAAAAACTCTTCAGCTTTACATCCAGCCTTGAGAATACCAACTACTGTATTTTTGGCAAGGTCTAAATTCTCCATATTTGTTTAGACAAATTTTGTTTATACAAATTTATAAGAAAATTTTTATTTCCCAATAAATTTATTTTTTTAAAACATGTCTGTTAATTTTGAATTAAAAATTATTTATGGATTTATCGCTAGAAGAGTGGAAAAAAAAAATTGAATCAGACAAAAATGCTTTTTTGCTGGATGTAAGAACTGCCGAAGAATTTGAGGAAGGACATATACCACAGGCAACATTGTTGGATATACGTCAATCTTCAAATTTTATAGATGGGATACAATCGCTCGACGTATCCAAAAATTACTATGTTTATTGCAGATCAGGTTTGAGGAGTGCTCAGGCTTGTCAATTAATGAATCATCATGGCTTAAAAACTACTTACAATTTATTGGGTGGATTTATGGAATGGGATCGCGAGACCTCTTAAAATATTTTACATATTTCTCAACCATAAATAAAAAACGGTGAGGTTTTACTCTATTTTTATTTAAAAGAATTTGCCTCACCAAACCTTATCTGCATTATTGTCTGCCCACGAAGTGTTAGTTAATCCCAAAACTTGTTAAAAATTTTGTCTTGAGTATCTACCAAACTAAAAATATTGTCCCATTCTTTAATGTTATTCTTTAACGCACAAATTCCTTTACTACATGTTTTTTCTAAAAATAATTGATATTCTAGACGATCAGATTATTCTATAGAATCCATTATTTCTAGCAGAGAGCAACATTGTAGCCAGAGGTTTTTTTACTCGGTAATTTCGATATCCTAACCCTTGGATGATCTGGTTTTACTCCGATTCAAAAATTTAATTTTAATAAAATATACTTGCGTTTATAAGCAGGGTTTTATTTAATTGATTTTTCGGCTTAAATTTACAGTATGAGTCGTTTCAGTTCAGTTCGTCATTTTTTTGGTAAGTATGGCTTTGCCGTTTCCACTCGCTTGGCCGATTCCTTGGGGATGAAGGTGAAGAGTGTTCGTCTTTTTTTTATTTATGCTTCTTTTACTACCATAGTGGGGGGATTTATAATTTATTTGACTTTGGCTTTTTGGATTAGGCTAAAAGACATGGTTTATACCAAAAGGTCCTCTGTATTCGACTTATGACTTTAAATCTCATTTAAATACTTTATTTTCTGCTTAATTATTAATATTGTTAGTTTCCTTGATTGATAAATTGAGATTTTATTGGATGTAAAATGATATCGGGGTATTGAATGCACATCAAATAACTTGTATTATATAATCGCAGTAGCTTGAAGAGATCACCTTTACTACTCTAGATGCTAAAAAAATTCTATCTCACGCTCAGTAATTTTTAAATTTAACAAAAACCTGCAATATTGTATTAATTTTTAGAAATGCTGATTATCAATCGCTAATCAATTCTTTTGCTTATTTTAAATAGGAGTATAAATGTAAATAAATCATATTAGGCGGATAGCATTTCCATTTCTGAATTAAATAAAATGTTTAATTTGGATTAATTTGATTTTCACGTGGTTTTTATGATATTGCAATGGTATAAATAAAAATCATGAAGTATTGTTTTCCCTCTAAAAACCTTTTTTTTCTTTTTTTGCTTAATTTGATTCCTTTTACCAGTAGTGCCCAAGAAATAGGTTTGGACGATAGGATTAACGAGGCCTTTACTCCAATTGCTAACTGGTGGGGTGCACTTGTTTTACATGATTTTCCTGGTACCTCCATCCCTACTATCATTATATTGCTGGTTGGGGGTGCATTGTTTTTCACAGTTTATTTTGGATTTGTAAATGTGAGGCGTTTTCCTACAGCTATTCATACTGTCAGGGGAAAATATGATAAGCTTGATTGTGACCAATCCAGAGCAATAGATTTGGAAATTAAAGGAGATATTAAAGATACTAACTTGGATGAAAGTGGACAGGGGGAGGTGAGTCACTTTCAAGCACTTGCTACTGCTGTTTCAGGAACCGTGGGTAATGGAAATATCGCTGGAGTCGCACTTGCAATTGCCGTAGGGGGTCCTGGTGCAACTTTTTGGATGATACTTTGTGGCTTATTGGGCATGTCAACCAAATTTGTAGAATGTACCTTAGGAGTAAGATATCGAGACGTTGGCGAGGATGGAACAGTCTATGGTGGCCCTATGTACTATTTGTCTAAAGGTCTAAAGGAGCGAGGTTTCACTAGAATTGGAAAGTTTTTAGCGTTGACCTTTGCATTGCTTTGTATAGGCGCATCTTTTGGAGGAGGTAATGCTGCTCAGTCCAACCAAGCTGCCATGCAATTAGTTAATTCTTTTGGAATGACCGGAGGTAATGCCAGAACTATTATCGGGTTGATTATGATGGGTTTTGTGGGAATTATCATCATTGGGGGTATAAAACGAATTGCCACCGTAACAGAAAAAATAGTGCCCTTCATGGCTTTGATATATATATTGGCATGTCTTTATATCATTGGTAGTAATTTTAGTTTTGTCGATGATGCTTTTGGAATGATTTTTTCTCAGGCCTTCAATCCTAAAGCAGGATTGGGAGGTCTTTTGGGTGTTCTGATCACGGGTTTTCGTCGTGCTGCTTTTTCTAATGAGGCAGGAGCTGGGTCGGCTTCGATTGCGCATGCTGCTGTTAAGACAAAATACGCTGCCTCAGAAGGTTTAGTAGCACTTTTGGAACCTTTCATTGACACAGTGGTAATATGTACCATGACCGCTCTGGTTATTATCATATTTAACGGTGACAGTGTAGTTTTTGACTATGGAGGAATAGGAGGTAAGGTAATGATAGATGGTGTCGCAGTTGAAGGAGCTGGAATTACAGCAGCAGCATTTTCTGAGTACATTGCTTTTTCAGGACCTTTTTTGACACTTGCCGTTGTGCTATTTGCCATTTCTACGATGATTTCATGGTCCTACTATGGATTACAGTCTTGGATGTTCGTTTTTGGTAAGAGTAAAGCCTCTGACCTATCCTACAAAATTTTATTTTTGATTTTCATAGTGATTGGAGCAGCTGGAGACATGTCTGCGGTTTGGACTTTTTCTGATGCTATGATTTTGGCTTTAGTATTTCCTAATATGATTGGCTTGATGATACTATACCCTAGAGTAAAAGAGGAATTGACTGTTTATCTCTCTGCCATCAAGGGTAAATAAAGACTGATCTCAAATTTAAAATGACGTTTTTGTCCCCATTATTTACTCGTAAAAAACCCACCTGATTCCCCTTATTGCAACTAAAATTTTATTGCTATTATCTTACTAAAACATCAGATGATAGACATAAAGCCATTTAAATGAGATGAATAACTCATGCTACACCATCAGAAATGGATTTGTTCTATATCCAAGGAGTTAAAATTACCCTGCATCATCGTTTAAAACTCTGAGAACATTGTCTTAGTGAGAAGTACCAATGGTATAATGGCAATTCATAAACTTTGAAATATTGAAGGATTTGACTCATTGAAAATAGAGAGAATAAGCTTATATTTACAAACAATTTAATACTATGTTTGAGTTAGATGGTGCGGTGAGTATGAATTATGGAGAGACCACAAAAATGGTCATTGAGTCCGCAAAACATTTTTCAGAGCAGTACATAAAACCGAAAGTAATGGATTGGGATGAGACTCAGTTTTTTCCTTCTTCGGTCCTTAGAAAAGCTGGCGAATTGGGTTTTATGGGTGTATTGATCCCTGAGATATATGGAGGTTCGGGTATGGGCTATCATGAATATATTGCAGTGATAGAAGAAATTTCAAAAGTCGATCCCTCTATTGGATTATCTGTGGCGGCACACAATTCTTTAGCTACACAACATCTCTACCTTTTTGGCAATGAGGAACAAAGGATGATGTGGTTGCCTAGGTTGGCTACTGGCCAGTGGATAGGGGCATGGGGTCTAACCGAATACAATACCGGATCTGACGCTAAAAGGATGAATGCTACCGCTAAAAAGCAGGGAGACCATTGGGTATTGAATGGAACTAAGAATTTCATTACTCATGGTAAATCATGTGATCTAGCTGTAGTCATTTTTAGAAATGGTGAAAAAGGAGATACTCACGGGAGGACCAGCTTTGTGATTGAAAAAGGGACACCCGGTTTTAGCTCCGGAAAAGTGGAGAATAAATTGGGTATGCGCGCCTCGGAAACCGCCGAAATGATTTTTGACAATTGTATCGTTCCAGACAGTAATCGTCTAGGAGATATTGGAGAGGGGTTTATTCAATCGATGAAAATATTGGATGGAGGAAGAATTTCGATTGCTGCTTTATCCTTGGGGATAGCCAAAGGGGCTTTTGAAGCCTCAGTAAAATATTCAAAAGAACGTGAACAATTCGGTAAGCCCATTGGAAGTTTCCAAGGAATTTCATTTATGTTAGCCGATATGGCTACCGAAATCGAAGCCGCAAGTTTAATGACCCATCAGGCTGGGGAGGACAAAAATCAAGGAAAAAATGTGACACAAATCGGAGCTATGGCAAAATTGTTTTCCTCTGAAGTTTGCGTCAAAGTGGCCAATAATGCTGTACAAATACATGGTGGCTATGGTTTTATTAAAGATTTTCCCGTAGAAAAATTCTACCGAGATTCTAAATTGTGTACAATAGGTGAGGGAACCAGCGAAATCCAAAAATTGGTTATCGCCCGTAATTTATTAAAATCCTAAAATTTCTTTTATTATTACTTTGGTTCGTATAAGTATTCCTATATTTGCAATCCATTATGAAAGGAGGTGATAACATATGCTTATAATACCTGTCAAAGACGGAGAAAATATAGATCGTGCTATCAAGCGTTTCAAGAGAAAGTTCGATAAAACTGGAGCTATGCGCCAGTTGAGAAGCAGGAAGCAATTTGTAAAACCCTCTGTTCGAAATCGCGATAAGATTAAGAATGCTCAGTACATTCAGCGACTAAGAGACCTGGAAAACCAATAATTTTTATTTTTATTAAAGGTAATACTTTGTAAATTCTAAGTTTTATAACTTTGGTTTACAAAGTTTTTTTATGTCTGTTGATAGATTTTTGGATTACATTACTCACGAAAAAAAATATTCTCCCCATACCTGTAATGCTTACAAAAAGAATCTTTCCGATTTCAGTGATTTTTGTGCATCACATTTCGAGTTAGAAAGTATAGATTATGCAGACTACAGTCATATCAGAACTTGGATTATCAGCTTGGTTGAAAGTCAAAATACCAATCGAACTGTTAATCGTAAAATTTCAGTTCTCAGATCATACTATAAATTCTTGCTCAGAACGGAAACAATCACTACATCACCGCTTAAGCTACATAGACCGCTCAAGGTTTCCAAAAAGGTAAATGTACCCTTCTCAACTGCTGAGGTTGATCGCCTTTTGAACAGTGATCTATTTTCTACAGATTATGAGGGTATCCTCCAAAAAACGATCATTAATCTACTGTATTATACTGGCATAAGACGTCAAGAGTTGATAGATCTTAAAACAACATCGGTAGATTTCGAAACTCATTCAATTAAAGTTTTGGGCAAGCGGAATAAGGAACGTTTAATCCCTATTCTCCCAAGTTTACTGGGTTGTTTAGAGATTTATCTTTCTTTAAAAAAGGATTTATCGGTTGCCTTGCCTGATTATTTTTTTTGTACGGCTGGAGGAATAAAACTCAGTGAGGGATTTGTATATAAGACGGTAAATTATTATTTTAGTTTAGTATCAACTAAGGTTAAAAAAAGCCCCCATATGTTGCGACACAGTTTTGCGACTCACCTTTTGAATAATGGTGCTGACCTTAATTCGGTTAAAGA
>JAYPMF010000023.1:18809-19861 GCA_038129785.1 Flavobacteriaceae bacterium | reverse complement strand
ATAGGTTTTATCGCTGGTTCATTAGGAGTGATTTGGCCTTGGAGAAACGAAGTTTTTGTTATGAATGAGTCAGGAAAAATTCTCAATAACAGTCTTGGAAATCCTATAATTGAATACTATGATTATTACATTCCTGATTTTTCAGACGCCAATTTTTGGTTCATTACTTTATTCATAATTTTAGGGATATTAATTGTGACATTATTGGAAAAATATGGAGTCCAAAAAAAGTAATATTAAACGATATGGATTGATTGGTAAGAATATAGAATATTCTTTTTCAAGAGGTTATTTTAAAAAAAAATTTGAAACCGAAAATTTGCACGACTGTATATATACGAACTTTGATTTAAACCAAATTAAAGAACTAAAAAACGTACTCTCGCTGAAGAATATTTTTGGACTTAATGTAACCACTCCATATAAAAGAGAAGTGATTCATTATTTAGACCGGCTTTCCCCTGCTGCTGAAAAAATAAATGCTGTCAACACCATAAAATTTCATAAGGACGGGACTACCAGTGGACACAACACTGATGTTTATGGATTTGAAAAATCACTTTTAGAAATCATCAACAAAATCCCGAAAAAAGCCTTGATCCTTGGCACTGGTGGTGCTTCTTCTGCAGTAGCTTATGTAATGAAAAAATTAAAAATAGAATTTTCCTACATATCGAGAAGAGGTGGAGAAAATACTACGATTTATACAGACGTGGACGAAATCACTATTAATGAACATGAATTAATCATAAATGCTTCCCCTGTTGGAACATTCCCTAATATTGATAAAGCCCCAGAACTGCCCTATCAATTCTTGACAAAAAACCATATTCTATACGACCTCATTTACAACCCCACGGAAACTCGATTTCTAAGAGAGGGAAAAACAAGAGGCAGTAAAATTTTAAATGGTAAAAAAATGCTAGAATATCAAGCGGAAAAATCTTGGGAGATTTGGAATGAATAGGTAGACATTTTTTTTTTTTGTAAATTTTAAAAAATTTTACAAAAATTACCTGTCATGGCAAATACAAAAGATAAAGCCAGTGATC
>JAYPMF010000023.1:7203-18799 GCA_038129785.1 Flavobacteriaceae bacterium | reverse complement strand
GCTGAAGATGCTTCTAAGAAAAAAATGTCCATATCTGAGGTAGATATAGACAACACAACACCAAAAGAAGTAATTGTGGAAAATGATGGGCAAAAAAAATCAGAAAATCTAGACGAAGCAACTAAAGATTTTAGTCAACTGACTTTGATTGAATTGGTCGAAATACTTCAAAAAAAAGTAAAAGCTGAACAATGGTTTGCCGATGATAAAAATATCAAGGAAATAATCCAAACCTTTGAATCTGTGTTCAAATCAGAAATTCAAGAAAAAAAAGAAATATTTATCAAGGAAGAGGGAAATGAAATTGATTTCTACTTTAAACCTCAATACAAAAATATATTTGATCAAGTGGTTCGGGAATATAAAAAAAACAAACGGACCTATTTTCAAGAGAGAGAACAATCTCAAAAACTCAATCTCGATAGGAAATTAGAGATAATTGAGAGTTTGAAAATGCTTATCAATGTTGATGAAAATATTAACACGATCTATAAAAAATTTAAAAATCTACAGGACAGTTGGCACAAAACTGGACCTGTCCCCAGAACCCAAAGCAACAATATTTGGCAAACCTACAAACACCACACCGAAATCTTCTATGATTTTCTTCACCTAAATCGCGAATTGAGAGATCTGGATTTCAAGCACAATTACGAAGAAAAAATCAAAATCATAGAACAGGCCGAAAAATTATCGACTATCCCTGATGTTCTAAAAGCATCCCGTGACCTGAACACCCTTCATAGATTATGGAAGAATGACCTTGGACCAGTAGCTAAAGAGCATCGAGAGGAGCTTTGGACTCGCTTTCAATCAGCTAGTCAAAACATTCACAGCAGAAGACAAGACTTTGATAAAGAATACGATAATATTCTTGAGGAAAACCTAAATAAAAAGAACTCTATTTTGGATAAAATGGATGAGATAAAAAACAATCCTCCTCAAAATCACAACAATTGGCGGAAAATAATCGAAGAATTCAATAAAATGAGGTATGAATTTCAATCAATTGGTCAGGTAACAAAAAAACACAGTAAAGCCACATGGAATCGATTTAGAGAAATTAGCCGAGAAATAAATCGTGAAAAAAATCAATTTTATAAGTCCCAAAAATCTAAACAAAAAAAGAATATTGATCTCAAAAAAGCCCTGATCAGTGAGGTAAAAGAAATCTTGGAAAAAGATGACTGGAGAAGTTACAGCAATCGAATGAAAAACATTCAAAAAGATTGGAGAGCAATTGGATTTGTTCCTCGAAAAATTTCCAATAAACAATGGGAGGAATTTCGATCCCAATGCAACCTTTATTTTGAGCGTATAAAATCTGGTTATCAAAGAATCAACAAAAATGAAGAAAAGGCACACCAAAAGAAAGAGAAATTTATTAGAGGTATAGAAAGTTTTCAAATACCATCCGAACTAGAGCCTTTTAAAGAATTTTTCGATCACCAATGGATAGAATACAACCGTTTAGGTGAGTTGACGGGTATTACCAATTCAAAAAATATTGAGAGTTTCAATAAAGCTTTTCTTGCCTTGATAGATAAATCAGACATGGAGAAGAACTTGAAAAAAGATGCTAAAAACTATATTCGTTTTTCCATCATCAAAGAAGATGAAAATGGACTGTCAATTGAAATTCAAAACACCAAAAGAGTCCTTGAGGATTTCAACTCTGAAGCGAGACAGCTGGAAAATAATCTCGATTATTTTTCTAATTCCAGCACCGATAATCCACTATTTATTGATGTCACCTCTAAGTTAGATAAACTCAAATCTAAAATCGAAAAACATAAAGAACATCTTGTGGGTTTAAAAAAACTAAAAAGAGAGGTATCTGCAAGAAATGTCTCAGTTGATGAGGAGTCTATTGAGGGTGATATTGATAAATAAGGAATATTAGGACTGAATCAATCCCTTTTTTTGGCCTCCTTCCATAAAATCTCCATTTCCTCTATACTAAGGTCACTAATTTTTTTTTTATTTTTATGGGCTTTTTTCTCTATATAGTTGAAGCGTTTTATGAATTTCTTATTGGTGCGTTCCAATGCATTTTCTGGATTGATTTTAAGAAATCGGGCGTAATTGACCAATGAAAACATAACATCCCCAAATTCCGACTCAATCTTGTTTGAATTCATGGCATCTATTTCAGCCTTTAACTCATCCAACTCTTCTTTAACCTTTTCCAATACGGCCTCCTTTTGATCCCAGTCAAAACCTACGCCCGATACTTTATCTTGAATTCGATGGGCCTTGACCAAAGCAGGAAGGCTTTTGGGAACTCCTTCCAAAACACTTTTCTTTCCCTCTTTTAATTTAATAGCCTCCCAGTTTTTAACAACTTGGTCTGCATTTTCCACATCGATATCACCATAAATATGTGGATGTCGGTGAATCAGTTTATCAGCGATTTGATTTGCAACATCGGCAATATCAAAAACCTTTTTTTCACTACCTATTTTGGAATAAAAAACAATATGGAGCAGAAGATCCCCCAGCTCTTTTTTGATCTCCTCCAAATTATCATTCAAAATAGCATCTCCTAATTCATAGGTCTCCTCTATGGTTAAATGACGAAGGGTTTCAAAAGTCTGTTTTCGATCCCAAGGACATTTTTCCCTGAGTTCATCAATAATATCAAGCAAACGCTCAAAAGCCTTTAGTTGTGCTGCTCTCGATCCCATTTACACTTCCTCCCTATCGGAGAGTTTTTCCTCCTTGGCTAGGTCAAATTTTAATTCATTTGAATCCAACAACAAATTATACCATTGTATGATTTTTTTGATATCGCTACCATAAACTCTGTCCTCGTCATAATCTTGAAAAACCTTAAAAAAATATGATTCCAATTCATCTATTGATGCTTTGGGTTTAACACGGGCTTGCTTCCCTTTTTCCAACTGATACATTAATTTAAATATTTCACTTAATGGCATTTCATCCTTCAACCCAAAAACCCTTATTTCTGATAATAAATTTATTTGTTGCCGGATATTGGTGACAACTTTCTTTTGGTCACTTAAAGAAATCGCTATTACTCCAGTTCGGGTTTGTGAAATCATTCGAAACAAACCGGGTTTTCCCGATATGGTTAAAATTTTATCCAGGTTAGACTCGCTCATTTTCTTGTTTTTTTGATCGAAAAATGCATTTTATAATCAGGGTTAATTTTCCCTTTACTGATATTATTCAACTTACCCTTCAACAATCTTTTTTTTAAAGGACTGAGTTTATCAGTAAATAATATTCCCTCAATATGGTCATACTCGTGTTGTACCACTCGAGCTGCTAATCCATTGAGGGTCATTTTTTGTTCAACTAGTTGTTCATCTAAAAACTGTATAGTAATTTCTTTCTTTCGGGAAACATCCTCTCTAATGTTAGGGATGCTTAAACAACCCTCTGTAAAATCCCATTCTTCTCCAGTCTCAGCTATCATAACTGGATTGATAAAAACCTGCTTAAAACCATTTATTACCTCGACCTCCTCTTTACTTAGTTCTTCGTCTTGAGCAAAAGGAGTGGCATCAATGACAAATAATCGTTTAGATTCTCCGATTTGTGGAGCGGCCAAGCCTACACCATTTGCATTATACATGGTTTCCCACATATTTGCAATCAACTTTTTCAAATTGGGGTCTGAGGTAGCCACTGGTGAAGCCTTTACTTTTAAAACATTAGATCCATATGCAACTATCGGTAAGATCATAAAGCAGATTTAGAATTTGAGGTCAAATGAGACTGTAAAATCAATGTTGCACTAATTTCGTCTAAAACAGCTTTATCCTTTCTTATTTTCTTTTTTGCCCCTGATTGAATTAGGCTGTTAAGCGACATTTTTGATGTAAATCTTTCATCTTGACGGACAACAGCTACATTGGGAAATGTTTTTCTTAGTTGACCAATAAAGAGTAGAATGTCTCCTTCTACTTCAGATTGGTTTCCGTCTTTCTGTTTGGGTTGTCCAACAACAAACTTATCAATCGAGATTTCCTTCTGATAATCAATAAGGAAAGCTAATGCCTTGTGGGTCTCTACAGTGGTCAAACCACTAGCAATAATTTTTTCAGTATCGGTATGCGCCAATCCTGTACGTTTTTTTCCGAAATCAATTCCAATCAATACCCCCATTGTGTTTACAAATATACTTTTTTTGAGAAGACAATTATGGCGATTAAAACTACTGAATTGAGTATTTTTGAAAAAAAACAATATGCAAAGTATCATAGAGTCTGCATGGGAAGATCGATCGCTACTTGAAAAAAGTGAGACCCAAGAGGCCATTAGAGAAGTCATCAATCAATTATATACAGGAAAATAAAGAGAGCCCAGACACATAGATGGTTGTTGGCAGGTCAACGAATGGGTCAAAAAAGCAGTAGTGCTTTACTTCCCCATTCAAAAGATGGAAACCATAGAAGCAGGTCCTATGGAATTTCACGATAAAATGCCACTTAAAAAAGGGTATAAAGAGAAGGGCATTCGAGTTGTTCCTCATGCCATTTCTCGACACGGGGCCTATATTTCCAGTGGTGTCATTCTCATGCCCAGCTACGTAAATATTGGAGCCTATGTGGATGCTGGAACCATGGTCGATACTTGGGCCACTGTTGGCAGTTGCGCTCAAATAGGGAAAAATGTACACCTCAGCGGCGGTGTAGGCATAGGGGGAGTATTGGAACCACTTCAAGCTGCCCCGGTGATTGTGGAAGACAATGCCTTTATTGGATCAAGATGCATCGTAGTAGAGGGTGCTAAAATCGGAAAAGAAGCCGTATTGGGGGCCAATGTGGTCATCACTGCATCGACCAAAGTCATTAATGTCTCGGGACAAAGCCCGGTCGAGTATCGTGGAGAAGTCCCCGAAAGATCAGTGGTTATCCCAGGTAGTTATATCAAAACTTTTCCTGCAGGAGACTATCAGGTACCTTGTGCTCTGATAATAGGTCAAAGAAAAGAAAGTACTGATAAAAAAACCTCTTTGAACAATGCGCTAAGAGAACATGATGTAGCCGTTTAGTACCCTAAAAAATATGCCCGATCTCTCTATTATTGTTGTCAACTATCGCTCATGGTCAAAACTGGAAAGCTGTTTAAAGAGTCTTGACCAACAAGGAGTGAGGGCAAAAAAAGTCATCGTAATCGATAATCATTCTAATGATGGGATACTGGAAGGTTTTATCAAAAAATTCCCTTGGGTAGATTGGATCAAAAGTGAAACTAACGCTGGTTTTGCCGCGGCATGTAATTTGGGGGCTTGTAACACTTCAACCCGATGGCTGTTGTTTCTAAATCCCGATACACGACTACCCAATGACTGTTTGGAGACTTTAATCCCTTATTGTGATAATCATCCCGACTTCCACTTGATTACAATCAAACAATTGAGTGAAAGCGGAAAAAACACCCATCCGTATGGTATTTTTCCAAATGTGTGGAACAGTAACGGAATTCTAAGGTCTCTCGAAAGATTAATTTTCCACACCGATCAAATTAAAAAAGTAATGGCCAAAAACCCCATCGCGTTCCCACATTGGATTTCTGGTTCCTTTGTTTTACTCCGAAAAGAACATTTTGATTTAACAGGTGGTTGGGACGATAGATTTTGGATGTATTGTGAAGACATTGACTTATCAAAAAGAGCCGAAAAAAAGGGCCTAACAAGAGTATTACTCAATGAATGGGAGTGCTACCATTTGCATGGGGTTTCATCAAGAAGTGATTTAAACACCAAAATAAAAACCAAGGCAGAAGTCATCAAATCCACCCACATTTACATTGAAAAACATTTTAGGGGGAAAAACAAAAAATTGGCACACCAATGGCTGAAGTTCCAAAAAATGATCGGATTGTATTTGTTGAGTTTGATAGACGCCTCCAAAAGAGAAATACTTAAGATATTGATCCCTTTCTGGCGTGAATTGTTTTCTAAGCAACTTTAAAATTGATCAAGCAGAGAGAAAGCCCTATTTTTGTGTAATCAATGGATAAGATCGTCAAAATGCTGGAAGCCGGTCGGCTGCTCCTTTCCCCCACCGATACCATATGGGGTATTCTTTGTGATGCCACCAACCCTGAGGCTGTTTGTAGGGTCTATAATTTAAAAAAAAGACCCGACAGTAAAGCTATGGTTTGTATGGTATCTAATATTTGGATGCTCAAAAAATACATCCATGATTTGCCCCAAAAACTCGACCAATACATCAATGATAAAAGACCCACAACTGTAATTTATAACAATCCCAAGGGCATTGCTCAAAATGCTGTTACCCAAGAAAATACTATCGCCCTTAGAATTGTGAATCATCATTTTTGTACTCCATTGATCAATGCATTTGGAAAACCCTTGATTTCTACATCGGCCAACATCAGCGGCTCCCCCCACCCTCAAAAATTCCCAGACATCGCTAAGGAAATTCTCTTGGGAGTAGACCATATCATCGAAATAGACAAAGACAAAGTCAACCCACAGCCATCACGAATCATAAAAATTGAACCTACGGGGGAAATATCACTTTTGAGAGCCTGATCATGCTAAACAAAGACTTCCATACTGTTTTCCAAAAAGAGGTATTTCAAACCTTGGCTCGCTGTGTAGAAAATTTGTCCCTAGAGAGCTATTTGGTTGGAGGCTTTGTACGTGACCATTTGCTTGGCAGGGTAAAAGCCAAAGACATTGACGTTGTAGCTTTAGGATCAGGTATTGAACTGGCCATAGCGGTTCAAAAAGAATTACCTGGTGCACAAGCAGTCCAAGTTTTTAAATCCTATGGCACTGCCATGGTACAATGGCGAGATATTAGCCTTGAATTTGTGGGCGCGAGAAAAGAGTCTTATTCAAACGAAAGTCGAAATCCACAAATCACTAAGGGCACTTTGGAAGACGATCAAAACAGAAGGGACTTTACCATCAATACCCTGGCCGTAAGCTTAAATGCGCAGGACAAAGGAACACTCATCGATCCTTTCAACGGTTTGGAGGACCTACAAAATGGGATCATCAGAACTCCAATGGAACCGGACATAACCTACTCAGATGATCCCCTGCGCATGCTTCGCGCCGTTCGGTTTGCCTCTCAACTGAATTTTGAAATTGAAAAACAATCCCTAAATGCAATCCAAAAAAATGCCCAACGTATTGAAATCATCTCCAAAGAGCGTATCGTAGAGGAACTAAATAAAATAATACTAACACCTCAACCTTCCTATGGATTTTTGATGCTGGAACAAAATGGTTTGTTAGGACGTATACTCCCTGAACTTACCCAACTCAAGGGAATCGAGGAAATTGAAGGTCAAAGACATAAAGATAATTTCTATCATACCCTTGAGGTTGTTGACAATATTTGTGAATACACTAATGATTTGTGGCTGCGCTGGGCGGCACTTTTACACGATATAGGAAAGGCCCCGACCAAAAAGCTCCACCCCAAAATCGGATGGACGTTTCATGGTCACGAATTTGTGGGCTCAAAAATGGTCTATAAGCTATTTAAGCGTCTTAAAATGCCTCTAAACGAAAAAATGAAATACGTAAAAAAACTCGTGATGATGAGTTCCAGGCCCATAATTATTGCTGATGATATCGTTACCGATGCCGCCGTTAGGAGACTAGTTTTCGATGCTGGCGATATCTTGGAGGATTTAATTTGTTTGTGTGAAGCTGACATCACGACCAAAAATCCCGTTCGATTTAAACGCTATCATAATAACTTTAAAATTGTTAGACAAAAAATCAAGGAAGTTGAGGAGAGAGATCGCGTAAGAAATTTTCAACCACCAGTAACCGGAGAAATGATCATGAAGGAATTTAATTTAAAGCCTTGCAGAGAAATAGGCTTAATCAAAGAGGCGATTAAAGAGGCCATACTCGATGGTGAAATCCCAAATGAATATAAGGCAGCTTTTAATTTAATGTTAAAAAAAGGAAAGGAAATAGGACTTGAGGCACACGAAGAATAGTTTTATAAGTTCGGTCAAGGTCAGTCTGGTCTTGGTTTATTTAGTCATTGCTGCCGGTTCCATTGTCAGAATGACTGGCAGCGGAATGGGATGCCCCGATTGGCCTAAATGTTTTGGTTATTTGATTCCTCCAACCGAAAGGGCTCAACTGGACTGGAAACCCGGTCATAAATACACAAAAGGACAAGTCATTATTCTAAAAGAGGAACTCAGGGTCGCCAATAAGAATTTTTCGTCGTCAGATTCATTTGATGAAGACAACTGGGATCTATACACCCAGCACAACTATGTTCTATTCAATCCTTACCATACTTGGATTGAATATCTGAATCGCTTGCTGGGTGCTTTAGCCGGGTTGACCGTTTTAATCATGACGGTTTTGTCCTTTATGAATTGGAAAAAAAGCATCACTTACCCTTTCATTTCAACTTTGATTCTTTTGGGGATGGGATTCCAGGCTTGGTTGGGAAAAACTGTTGTTGATTCTAACCTGGCTCCTTATCGCATCAGTATACACATGATTATGGCTTTGTTGATCGTATTGGGACTGGTTTTTTTACTTTTTACAGTTCAAAAAAAGGTGTTTTCGGTTCCCGTTAATAACACTATAAAAGTTTGGGCTTGGTTTGCCCTACTGTTAACCCTATTCCAAATTGTACTTGGAACCCAAGTCCGACAATTTATCGATCTACAAATGCACGAACCTTCAGGAAAATGGCTTGACCCTGCTCCCATCAAATTTTATGTTCACCGAACTTTATCACTGCTGGTTTTGGGTGTACACCTAATGATTTTTTGGAAGTTGCGAAAAATGAAACTTAATGTCAAAATCTTTAATCAAATTTTGGGGTTGATTGGATTGGAGATATTTACAGGTATATTAATGTTTTATCTCGATTTCCCATTTAGCTCTCAACCTTTACATTTAATTTTTGCTGCCTTGCTGTTCGGGGCGCAATCTTTTTTTATTTTACAATTGATGTCAAACAGAAAGTCCTATGATATATAGAATGCGCGTAATTTTGGATACAGAAACCGATGTTATCCGAGATTTTGAAATCGAGGCCACTGCCACTTTAGAGGAACTGCATGATGCGGTCTCTCAGTCCTTTGGCTTCGCAGGAAACGAAATGGCTTCCTTTTACCGTTCAGATGAGAATTGGATCCAAGGCGAGGAACTGCCTTTAGTTGATATGGGAGTTGGGGAGGAAGCTCTTAACGAAAAACCCCTCAATAATATTTTATCAGAAAATGAAAACCGTCTGATCTACGTTTACGATTTCTTAAACCTCTGGACGTTTTTTGTGGAATTGATGGAAACTGCCGAGAAAGATCACCTCAAGGGTTATCCAAGTTTGATTTTTTCCCATGGTGAAGTACCCGAAACCCCCCCAGACAAGGATTTTATCGCTGAGGTAGGTTTTGAAGAATCTATCAATGAAGAGGATTACTTAGAGGAAGATGAATTTGACGATGACCAATTTTATTAGAGCAAATCCCCCAAACTGACATTTTGATAATTCCTTCGCATATAATCAAAGGCGGCTTGCATCAACTCACCCATGGATTTGCTTTTTGTAAAAGCATCGTCTTTCGTAAATACAAAAATTTCGTTTTTTAAGTTTTCGAGATTTTCCGGGATGGACAAACGATCATTCTTCATTATATTCACTAAAAAATCAATCCGATTGCCAGAGTTGATCAATCGTCGGGATAAGATAGAACGTTCTTCAATTTTGTATTGAACAATGGACTCGTGACTTAACTTCTCCTTGATCACCAACATCAATGGGTAATTTTCTTTAAAGAATTGGGGACGATAGACTGAAAATTTACCTTCAAAACATTGTTGGTCAAAATCTATGGCCCTGATCTTGTATATCACCTTGTCGAAATCGTGAATGGGAATCACTACATAATTGTAGGCCCGCATATCTCCTAACAAGCGTACCATACAACGTTCATTGAATTTGACATACTCTTTGGCGATTTGCGCTTTTTCTGTCGAACTGCACTGGGTTAAATAATCCTTAATAAATACATCACCGGGAATCCCTGCTATATGTTCCTCGATCAAAGTATCGTGATTGACCATATAATTTAGGTTGTAGGGCGAAAGGATGTGTTCAAATTCCAGCCCATAAACCCTGGAAGCATCAGTTTTCTTTACATAGAAATAGGTGAAGTTATCATTCAATATATTTCTAATTTTTATCCGAAAAGGTTTTGAATTGCCAAAGGTGCAGTAGTCAATCGCGTCAATATTGAGATCTGGTAAAGAGGAATCACCTCCATCAGAATGCAATTGGGTATATATCGTTTTGAGATGGTGATCTATTTCTTCCCGATCTGAATCAGAATAGTAAACCCTAACCCATAGGGTGTCATTATCATTTTTGTCATATACAACTACAGAACCAGAAAAACGCAACAAATCCTCGTAACTAATGGAAGAATCCATCCAACGGTCGTATTTTTTCAAAAAATGCATCAACGCATCTGATATCGAAAAAAAAGGTTTTTTTTTGGAAATCAATTTCTCCTCCACAGTAGTTTTTAACAAAAATACCTCTTTTTCTGAATTGAGTTTCTATATCGAGTTAATAAGCTAAAACATTAGTATAATATTGTAGAAAGGTTATTTTAACTTTAGTTTTGCAAGATGCAATTTAAACTGGAATCCCCCTTTTCACCTACAGGAGACCAACCCGAGGCTATACGCCAAATTTCAACTGGTTTTTCCGAAGGGGATAAATACGTCACCCTGCAAGGGGTTACCGGTTCCGGTAAAACCTTTACTGTGGCCAATGTCATTGAAGAATTACAACGCCCCACTTTGGTTCTGGCCCACAACAAAACTCTCGCTGCTCAACTTTATTCAGAATTCAAACAGTTTTTTCCCAAGAATGCCGTTGAGTATTTTGTTTCCTATTACGATTACTATCAGCCCGAAGCCTATATCCCATCCAGTGGTTTGTACATCGAAAAAGACCTGTCAATCAATGAAGAAATTGAAAAGCTGCGTTTGAGTACCACCTCCTCCCTCCTCTCCGGAAGAAGGGATGTTTTGGTAGTTGCCTCTGTCTCCTGTTTGTATGGAATTGGGAATCCAGTGGAGTTTCAAAAAAATGTTATTGCTGTTGAAAAAGGAGAGGTCATCTCGAGAACCCAACTCTTGTACCGATTGGTTCAAAGCCTTTACTCGCGTACAACAGGTGAGTTTAACCGAGGAAATTTTAGGGTCAACGGAGATATCATTGACATCTTTCCAGGCTATGCAGATGTGGCCTTTAAAATCCATTTTTTTGGCGATGAGATCGAAGAAATTGAATCTTTTGACCCCATAGAAAACCAACTTTTGGAAAAATTTGATAATATAACCCTTTTCCCCGCCAACATGTTTGTCACCTCACCCGACATTCTCCAGAATGCCATCACGCAGATTCAAGACGACTTAGTAAAACAGGTTGATTATTTCAATACTAACGGTAGTTTTTTGGAAGCCAAACGGTTGCATGAACGCACCGAGTTTGATTTGGAAATGATAAGAGAATTGGGCTATTGTTCCGGAATTGAGAATTATTCCCGCTATTTGGACGGTAGAGACCCCGGAACACGGCCTTTCTGTTTG
>JAYPMF010000023.1:0-7193 GCA_038129785.1 Flavobacteriaceae bacterium | reverse complement strand
TTTGCTGGATTATTTTCCCGATGATTATTTGATGGTGGTGGACGAAAGCCATGTAACCATTTCTCAGGTTCATGCTATGTATGGAGGGGATCGAAGTAGAAAAGAAAACTTAGTCAATTACGGCTTCCGTTTACCGGCCGCCATGGACAACCGACCCTTAAAGTTTGAGGAGTTTGAAGCCTTGCAAAATCAAGTACTTTATGTGAGTGCTACTCCGGCAGACTATGAACTCAAACAAACCGAGGGAGTATATGTAGAACAGATCATTCGACCCACGGGACTGCTAGATCCAGAAATAGAGATCCGGCCCAGTTTAAACCAAATTGATGATCTAATCGAGGAAATACAAGGCAGGGTAGAAAAAGACGAGCGTACGTTAGTGACCACTCTAACCAAAAGAATGGCAGAGGAATTGACGAAATATTTCGCAAGGGTCAACATCCGTTGTCGATTCATCCACAGTGATGTGGACACTTTGGAACGGGTTGAGATCATGCAAGACCTGCGCAAAGGATTATTTGACGTATTGGTTGGAGTCAACCTCTTAAGAGAGGGCTTGGACCTACCTGAAGTCTCTCTGGTAGCTATTTTAGATACAGACAAAGAAGGTTTTTTAAGAAGTCACCGTTCTTTGACTCAAACCGTAGGTCGGGCAGCACGAAATGTCAATGGAAAGGCCATCATGTATGCCGACAACATAACCAAAAGCATGCAAAAAACCATAGATGAAACCCTTTATCGAAGGGATAAACAACAGGCTTACAATCTAAAAAACAATATGATTCCAAAGGCCTTAAATAAGTCATTGGACAATGCATTGTCGAAAAATTCGGTGGCAACCTACGCTCAAGAGTTAAGTGATCGAAAAACCACCGAAGCCAAAAACCGCTATTTGAGTAAAGAGGAAATAGAAAAAAAAATCCGCAAAACCAGAAAATCCATGGAGGCCGCCGCCAAAGATCTAGACTTTATTGAAGCCGCTCGGCTCAGAGACGAAATCAAATCCTTGCAGAACCAACTTCAATAAAAAAGCTTGGTGATTCCACCAAGCTTTTCAAAATAAAACAAGTTAACTAATTTACTTTATCGAAATTAATTTTTTAGGTTGGGGCAGAGCTTCTGTTTTTTTGGGAAGACTGACCATCAAGATTCCATCTTTATAACTTGCGCTGATCTTGTCAGCGGATACCGTTTCAGGAACACTGAATGATCTTTTAAAAGAGTTGCAGCCAAATTCCTTACGTGTAAAGGTTCCTTCCTTTTCGGTGTATTTTGTCTCTGTTTCAGAGGAAATGGTCAATATACTCTCTTCGAACTCAATTGTAAAATCACTTTTTTTCTTCCCTGGAACGGCCAATTGAATATCGAAATGATCATCGGCTTCAACGATATTAGTCGCTGGAATGTTTGTGCTTATATGATTCCAATCTTGATTATGAAATAAATCATCGATCAAAGAGGTAAACATGGGATTTTGTCTTTTAATTAAATTCATGATGTTAAAATTTTAAATTAAACATTTTTAAAGGTCTATTTCAAATCCTATACCATCATAAAATAAGTGACAATTTGTCGTTAAATTTTCTAAAATTTATGTCAAAATGGCAATCAAAGAGCTTCCTGTACCTTTTGTGCGGCTTCTTCAAAGGCTATAGCAGACAAAACATTTAGCCCGGAATCGTCGATTAACTTTTTGGCTATATCGGCATTAGTTCCTTGTAAACGTACGATAATGGGTACATCAATAGCATCTCCCATATTTTTATAGGCATCCACAATTCCTTGTGCTACTCGGTCGCAACGCACTATTCCTCCAAAGATATTAACTAAAATTGCGGCCACGTTGGGATCTTTTAAGATCAATCGAAAAGCAGTTTCTACCCTTGCTGCATCCGCTGTTCCACCTACGTCTAAGAAATTGGCTGGAGAACCACCAGACTGTTTAATTAAATCCATAGTTGCCATGGCCAATCCTGCACCATTGACCATACATCCCACATTGCCATCCAGTGCGACATAGTTTAGGCCGACTTCTCGAGCCTCTACCTCAGTGGTGTTTTCTTCTGATAGGTCTCTGAGCTCCGCATATTCCTTGTGACGGAACAGGGCATTGTCGTCCAAGGTCACCTTGGCATCTACTGCAATAATCTTGTCATCGGAAGTCTTTAATACTGGGTTGATTTCAAAAAGAGAAGCATCAGCACCCAGATAAGCATCATACAATGCGGTGATAAATTTTACCATTCCTTTAAAAGCCACTCCGCTTAGACCCAAATTAAAAGCCACATTTCTGGCTTGAAAGCCTTGAAGTCCAAAGGCTGGATCAATTTCTTCAGTAAAAATTAACTCGGGAGTTTTTTCGGCTACCGCTTCAATGTCCATTCCTCCTTCAGTAGAATACATGATCATGTTATTTCCGGTAGATCGGTTGAGTAAAACCGAAATATAAAATTCTTTGGGTTCTGAATCTCCAGGGTAATAAACGTCTTCTGCAATCAGTACCTTGTTGACTTTTTTACCCTCTGGCGGGGTTTGAGGCGTGATCAGTTGCATTCCTATGATCTGCTCTGATAAAGACCTGACATCATCTAAACTTTTAGCCAATTTTACCCCTCCACCTTTACCTCGACCCCCAGCGTGAATCTGGGCCTTAATAACATACCAAGAGGTTCCAGTATCTGCCGTAAGCTTCTCCGCTGCAGATACTGCCTCATCAGGATTATTAGCAACAATACCGTTTTGGACGTCTACGCCAAAACTAGATAAAATCTCTTTGCCTTGATATTCGTGTAGATTCATTCTATAATTTTTATGTCTCAAAAATAGTAAATCAACATTGAATAAAATACCATTGACTCAAAAGTATAATGTTACATATAAAACAATAAGTTTGATTTTTATAACATCTGATGTTTTAGGGTACTAGTTTGATTTTTGATATTAATTTTGCCAAAAATTATATAGTATAAAAGTGACGAACAATGATTTATTGGCTATTGCCGCGAAGTTTGGCAATCCCCTCTATGTATATGACTCGGCAAAAATAGCATCTCAATACCAAAAACTAACCTCTGCTTTCAAAAGTATAGGAGACCTCAGAATCAATTATGCTACTAAGGCCCTGTCTAATGTTTCCGTCTTAAAACTGATGCGAGAACTGGGCTCGGGACTTGATACGGTTTCTATCCAAGAGGTACAATTGGGCTTAGCAGCGGGTTTTAAACCCCAAGCTATCATTTATACCCCCAACGGAGTTTCCCTAAAAGAAATAGAAGAGGTAGCCAAAATGGGGGTTCAAATCAATATTGACAATCTTTCGTTACTAGAGCAATTCGGCACGCGACATCCCAAAACTCCGGTTTGTATACGCATCAATCCCCATGTAATGGCTGGTGGTAATAGCAAAATCTCTGTGGGACATATCGACTCTAAATTCGGTATTTCCATCCATCAGATCCCACATTTACTTCGTATCATAGAGAACACCGCCATGAATATTAATGGTATACACATGCATACGGGCAGCGATATTTTAGACATTGACGTTTTCCTTCATGCGGCTGAAATCTTATTCGACACAGCAAAACATTTTAAGAACTTAGCATTTATAGATTTTGGTAGTGGTTTTAAAGTCCCTTATCAAGAAAATGATATTGAAACCAATATAGAGGAATTGGGCGAAAAATTATCCAAAAGATTCATTGATTTTTGTAAGGAATATGGACGAGACTTACAACTAATCTTTGAACCTGGAAAATTTTTGGTTAGTCAAGCAGGACATTTCGTAACCCAAGTCAATGTGGTCAAACAAACCACTTCTACTGTTTTTGCTCAGGTGGACAGTGGTTTTAATCACCTGATCCGCCCTATGCTCTACGGTTCCTATCACCAAATAGAAAACCTCTCCAATCCCAAGGGTAAAGAACGCTTTTATTCAGTAGTAGGTTATATTTGTGAAACTGACACCTTTGGCAGTAACCGAAAAATAGTGGAGATAACCGAAGGAGACCTATTGGTATTTAGAAACTGTGGTGCCTATTGTTTTTCCATGGCTAGCAATTACAATTCCCGATTCCGCCCTGCAGAGGTACTATGGCATGAGGGGAAAGCCCATTTGATTCGGAAAAGAGAGACCTTTAAGGACATTCTCCACAATCAGGTTGAAATGGTGTTTTCTAAAGAAAATACTTAGAAAAAAGCCTAGGCAATCACCCCTGATCCCAACAGTTCAGAATCCTTATACCAAGCCACAAACTGGCCGGAGGTAATCGCAGATTGAGGCTGATTGAATAATACATAAAGGGCATCGTCATTGAGAAAAAGAGTTGCTTTTTGTAGGGGTTGACGATATCGTATTCTCGCCATAACCTCCATTGATTCCCCTTGAATGGTTTTTAGATCCTCACGCACCCAATGAACATCTGAAGGACAGACTTTTAGGGCTTGGCGTAGTAACCCAGGGTGATCTTTACCCAGCCCAACATAGACCACATTTTCTATTACATCGGTATCGATCACAAATAGAGGTTCGGGGGTTCCGCCTACGGCAAGCCCTTTGCGTTGACCAATCGTAAAAAAATGTGCACCCTGGTGGGTTCCAACGATTTTTCCATCAGTGGTTTGATAACGTGTTTTTTGAGATTGAGTGGCTATGGTTTTGGGAGGCTCTTTGTCATTGTAAAAATCGTCAGGTATTTCTATGATGTTACCTTTTTTGGGTTGCAATTGTTGTTGTAAAAAATCGGGCAAACTCACCTTTCCCACAAAGCAAAGGCCTTGAGAGTCTTTTTTTTCGGCGGTGACCAAATTAAATTCCTTAGCAATTTTGCGCACCTCTGACTTTTGCAGGTGGCCAACAGGAAAAAAGGTTTTAGCCAATTGATCTTGGGTCAGTTGGCACAGAAAATAAGATTGATCTTTGTTCCTATCAGCACCACTGATCAATCGGTAAACTGACCCTCTTTTGGAGGAAACTAATTCTTTTTGACAATAATGCCCAGTAGCCAAATAGTCAGCCCCTAAAGACATAGCTATCTTTAAGAAAACATCAAACTTAATTTCCCGGTTACAAAGTATATCTGGGTTGGGGGTTCTACCTGCAGCGTATTCATCGAACATATAATCAACGATGCGTTTTTTGTATTCAGTACTTAAATCAATGGTTTGAAAAGGGATACCCAGCTTTTCGGCCACCAACATGGCGTCATTGCTGTCTTCCTCCCAGGGACACTCATTGGAGAGGGTCACCGACTCATCATGCCAGTTTTTCATAAATAGGCCAATTACATCATATCCAGCTTCTTTAAGAAGATGAGCTGCAACACTCGAATCCACACCCCCGGACAATCCTACAATAACCCTTTTCTTCTTCATGGGGCAAAGTTACACCAAGAAATTAAATTCTGATCCTTAATACAGAGCCTATCTACCTCGGGCTTTTTTTTGCTTTTCGGCCTGCTCCATTGCTTTTTGCAAACGTGCAGAAAAGCCTCCTGCCTTTTTAGGTTTCTTTTTATTCTCCTCAATCTGGGCATGGATCTTTTGGTCGTCTATAATATAATTCTTGATGACCAACATCAAAAAAATGGTCAACAGATTGGAAACAAAATAGTACAAACTCAATCCACTGGCATAGTTGTTAAAGAAAAATAACATCATCAGCGGCATCAGATACATGATGATCTTCATGTTGGGCATCCCAGGTTGCTGGGGCATGGTCTGCTGGCCGGTAGTCATTTGGGTATAAAAAAAGATGGCTACAGAGGCCAAAATAGGAAATAAACTAACGTGATCACCGTAGAATGGAATGTTAAATCCTAAGTCCAAGATCGAATCATAAGAAGACAGGTCATCTGCCCAAAGGAAACTCTTTTTACGCAGTTCAAAAGCAACTGGGAAAAAAGTGAATAGGGCATAAAATACAGGCAGTTGCAATAAAGCGGGAACACAACCTGCCATGGGATTAGCTCCGGCGCGGCTGTAAAGGCTCATGGTCTCCTGCTGACGCTTTACCGCATTATCTTTATATTTTTTATTCAGTTCCTCAATTTCGGGTCGTAACACTTTCATTTTAATTTGGGAAACATAGGACTTATAAGTAACTGGAGACATAGCCAAACGAACAATAATGGTCATCAAAATAATAGCAATACCGTGGGGTAAAAAGGAGGATAAAAATCCAAATAAAGGCAAAAAGATAAATCGGTTGAGCCACCCAAAGATACCCCAACCCAAGGGGATAGAGGATTCTAAATCTCTGTCGTATGATTTTAATGTTTGATAATCGGTAGTTCCAAAATAGTATTCAAACCGACTTCCAAATTCCCCTGATTGATAAGCCAATGGGATTTGTACTCCAAATTTTTTTGTAAAGACCTGGTCCAAAGACTTGTCATCTGCAAGGTTATACGAAGTAACCCTAAGTTGATCTACACGCTTTTCGGGAATCAAAATAGCACTGAAAAAATGTTGTCTAAAAGAAACCCATCGAACTTTTTTAGGGGATTCCTCATCACTTCCACTCAGGGACAAATAATCTATTTTATCCTCTTCATATCCATATGTAAGTTCAGTGTAGCGTCCTTCATAATCAATACTTTTGGAATTACGATAAGCATTTGTTTCCCATGAAAACACAGCAGGCTCGCTACTGTCCAATAGAGCGGCAATTCCCGATGATTGGATGGAAAAATCAACTAAAAAACGCTCTGCGTCTATGGCATAGACAAATTCCAAATACTGGTTAGGTGAAATGGCCGCTTTCAAGGATAATATTTGATCTCCGTTTTTAGAATTTAGTTGAGGAGAAAAATAAAAATCTTTGGTATTGAGTCTTCGACCATCTTTAGTGGTGAACTGAACATTGAATTTAGTGTTTCCTTCTTTTACCAATTCCAAGGGTTGATCAAGGTAATCTGTATAATCTTTGAGTCGAACAAGCTCTAGTAACCCTCCCTTAGGACTTACTTTTATAAAAAGATCTTTATTTTCAATTATTTGGGTAGTAGCTCCCTGATCGGTCATCCAATTACTGAAAATCCCAAAAGTACTTTGTAGGTTAATTTTTTTAAGGGAATCGTTTAATTGAATTTGGGCGACATCCTTCTGTTCCGTTTTTAATTTGGTTTTTTCGGGCTCGACTGGCGGATTTGCTCCCTCTTCGGGCTTATTGACATAGAGCATCCATGTAAGGA
>JAYPMF010000022.1:0-20154 GCA_038129785.1 Flavobacteriaceae bacterium | reverse complement strand
TTTGTTTCCCAAAGCGTTGAAGAAAAATGGTATTCCTATTGGATGGAGAATGATTATTTTTCCTCTACTCCAGACGATAGAGATCCCTATACGATTGTCATTCCCCCTCCCAATGTCACTGGAGTTTTGCATATGGGACATATGTTGAATAATACGCTACAAGACATCATCATCCGTCGTGCTAGAATGCAAGGATACAATGCCTGTTGGGTTCCCGGTACCGACCACGCATCTATTGCTACAGAGGCAAAGGTGGTGGCTCGACTTAAAGAACAAGGCATCGAAAAATCGACATTGTCTCGTGAAGCTTTTTTAAAACACGCTTGGGACTGGACGCATGAGTATGGAGGTGTGATTCTAGATCAACTCAAAAAACTAGGTTGTTCGTGTGATTGGAATCGCACAAAATTTACCTTAGACAAGGACATGTCTACTTCAGTAATAGATACTTTTGTTAGACTCTACAATAAGGGATTAATATACAGGGGTTACCGAATGGTCAATTGGGATCCTGAGGCAAAAACCACACTTTCCGACGAGGAGGTGATTTATGAAGAACAAGACGGACAATTGTATCATATTGCCTATGCTGTAGTGGATAGCGACGAAAAAGTAATCATAGCAACTACCCGTCCCGAAACCCTTTTGGGGGATACGGCAGTTTGTATTCACCCTGAGGACGAACGTTACGCTGCTTTAAAAGGAAAAAAGTTAATTGTTCCCATTGCCAATCGAGAGATTCCAATCATCGAAGACGAATACGTGGATATGGAATTTGGCACAGGTTGTCTTAAGGTGACCCCTGCCCATGATGTTAATGACAAAGCCTTAGGTGAAAAACACCAATTGGAAGTCATTGATATTTTTAATGATGATGCTACATTAAACCACTTTGGTTTGGAATTAGAGGGTATGGATCGTTTTGTGGCCCGAAAAAAAATAGCAAAGGCATTGGAAACATCCGGTCAATTGGTCAAAAAGGAAAACCACCGCCACAAGGTGGGGACATCAGAACGAACCAAAGCCGTAATCGAACCTCGACTTTTGGATCAGTGGTTCCTTAAAATAGAGGGTTTGGCACAACCTGCGATGGCAGCAGTTTTGAAAAGTAAAGAAGTGAGGTTGGTACCTGATAAGTTTAAAAACACCTATCGCCATTGGATGGAAAATATTCGCGATTGGAATATTTCCAGGCAGTTGTGGTGGGGTCAGCAAATTCCTGCTTACTACTACGGCAAGGACAATTCCCAATTTGTTGTTGCCAAAGACAAAAAAACTGCTCTTGAGCTGGCCAAGGCCGCCTCTGGAGACGCTACTCTAAAACCCTCTGATTTGCGTCAAGACGAAGACGTATTGGACACCTGGTTCTCTTCTTGGCTTTGGCCCATTTCGGTTTTTAACGGGGTGCTGGAGCCTGACAATCCTGAGATCAATTATTATTATCCCACACAGGATTTAGTCACCGGTCCTGACATCTTATTTTTTTGGGTTGCTCGGATGATCATGTCGGGATATGAATTAAGAGAGGAAAAACCTTTTTCAAATGTTTATTTGACCGGATTGGTTCGAGACAAACAAGGTAGAAAAATGTCCAAACAATTGGGTAATTCACCTGATGCTCTTGCTTTGATAGAAGAATTTGGTGCCGATGCTGTTAGAGTTGGGTTGATGCTGAGTTCTGCTGCCGGAAATGACCTTTTATTTGATGAAAGCCTATGTCAGCAAGGCAAAAATTTTGCCAACAAAATCTGGAATGCCTTCCGTTTGGTAGAGGGTTGGGAGGTGAATGAAAACCAAAGAATGCCTGAGCTCAATAAGGCCGCCATTGAATGGTACAAAAACCTCTTTTATCAGACCCTGAGTGCCATAGACGATCATTTCAGTAAGTATAGAATTTCTGATGCATTGATGAGCCTTTACAAATTGATTTGGGATGATTTTTGTTCGTGGTTTTTGGAAATGATCAAACCCAACTACGGGAATCCCATAGACAGAGATACACTTGCTGAAGTAATAGTTTTGTTTGAGGACAACCTAAGGCTGCTCCATCCCTTTATGCCTTTTATCACTGAAGAAATTTGGCATTTTATCGGTGAGCGGGATACACGGGAGGCATTGGTGGTCTCTGATTGGCCTAAGGCCCAGTCCACTGATCAATCCTGCATTGAAGATTTTGAAATGGTCAAACAAATCGTGGCGGGCATTAGAAACTTTAGAAAGGAAAAAAATATCGGATTCAAAGAACAATTGATTTTGATATCAGAGACACAAATTCCTTACCCGGATGTGATTCAAAAACTGGCTCAGCTCGAAACCGTTGAAAATATCGTCCGAGAAGATAACCAAACCTTGGGGTCATTTAGAGTTGGGCAATCCGAGTTTTTTATTCCACTAAATCAATCATTTGACCCGGAGGAGGAACGTAAAAAACTAATGCAAGAACTTGAATATGCCAAGGGTTTTCTGAAATCTGTTGAAAAAAAATTATCTAATGAACGTTTTGTTTCCAATGCCCCTGAAAAAGTAATCGAATTAGAAAGTAAAAAAGCAGCAGACGCTAAGGAGAAAATTTTACTTTTGGAAAAAAGCTTGAGCCAACTCTAATCAGACTTCGGCGATACAATCCACTCCGCCTTTTACTATCTGATCTTTTAAAACATTGATCTTTGTGCCTAAGGGTAAAAACAGATCTACTCTGGAACCAAATTTTATGAATCCAGCATCTGCACCTTGTACCGCCTGATCTCCCTCTTTGGCATAGTTTACGATACGACGGGCAACGGCTCCTGCAATTTGCCGGTAAAGGATCTGTCCTACTGACTTGTTTTCAATCACCACAGTGGTTCTCTCATTTAACTCGGATGACTTTGGATGCCAGGCTACCATGTATTTTCCTGGATGATATTTGCTAAAAACAACCGATCCACTGATGGCATAGCGGGTAACATGAACATTAAGGGGAGACATAAAAATAGATACCTGTATGCGTTGGTCTTTAAAATACTCTTTTTCGTAGACCTCCTCAACGATGACTACTTTTCCATCGACCGGTGAGATGATGTGTTTTTCGTTGAGAGAGGTTACTCTTTTAGGATTTCTGAAAAATTGAAGCACTAATACCAAAATTACTACACTTAAGATTTGTACTGATTTTTGTATCCAAAAATGATCGATCCGATACTCCGCCAATAAGGCAATGACCGAACATAGTAAAAAAATATTGATGATGATTTTAAAACCTTCTTTATGAAACATATTCTTTGAAATTGAGTAGTAAGTAAAACCAAGGTGCTACAAAAATAGCACTGTCCATACGATCAAAAAAACCTCCGTGTCCGGGAATCAAAGACCCGCTGTCTTTGACCTTTGCGTATCGTTTGAATTGGGATTGGATCAAATCACCAAAGGTCGCCAAAACACTCGTTAGGAATGCCACCGTAATGTAGGATCCCATGGATTGCTCAGGATAGAAATTTTGAAAAATATAGGCTGTAATAAAAGTGAAAATGAGTCCTCCAATTAAACCTTCCCAAGTTTTTTTGGGAGATACACGAGAGAAAAGGGGATTTTTCCCCAGTTTTCTCCCCACCAAATAGGCAAAAGAATTGTTGGCCCATGTCAATACAAAAAATAACAAAATGTTTTTGGGTTGAAACTGATCTGCATTGCCTCCCAATACAATGATGAAAAAGCATCCCATACCTACGTAGAATAAGGTGAGTAAGGTTTTTGAAAGATAACCCAACTTTATGGTTTTATTACTAAAAAGCCAATAAATCAGAAACCCATGAGCCACAAAGACACTTAGAAGTGGGTAAATTAATTCCCAAGTATAAATTTTTGATTGATAAAAATTATAGACCAAAAGGATCACCAGTGCAATAGGCATATAACTTTTGTGATTAACCAAACCCTGGAATTCAATCATTGCCAGACTCGAAAAGACCAAAATGACTATAGTATAAAGCAACTGATCGAAGAAAACAGACCCTAAAATCAAGGCGACGTATAACAGTCCTGAAATTCCTCTTATGTAAAGTTCCTTCATGAATCAATGCTCTTGAAGGACTAAATATAGGTTTTTCGCACTATTTCCATACGATAAAAAATCATTTTCATCCTTTGAGTTTTTCACATTTAATGTGGTAATGTTGGTGGGCAGTTGATCGGCATACTTGTTTTTCAGATTGCTCATGCCTTCGCTGACATCGTTTACAAAGTTGTCCAATCCAGAATATACGATAAAGAAATCCGGCAGTGATTCGAGTTTATAGTCTTTGAGTTGGTGATGGCAAATGAGCACTGCGCCCTTGTTGGCAATTAAAAATTCACATCCAATAAGTAGGACCTTAAAATCATGAGGATTAAAATGATCGGCTAGTGTTTTCAGTCCAAATCTTTGGGTCAGTTTGGGGTCAAAACAAAGGATGTCTTGTGGTGACCAATGATTTTCCTCTAATATAAGTTTGAAAAACTTATCAGTAGATTTTACATCCTCACTGTAGATAAATTTGCCTCCTTTTTGGGTGAACTTCTCAGCAAAAACGATTTCAACGTCGTTTTTCTCTTCAGGGAGGTATGGGCTTGAGGCCTCAAAATCTAAGTTGTTTTTTTTTCTTCCAAACAGTTTATCCCAGAGCCCCACAATTGATCAATTGACAGCTACCTGCACCCCATCTTTGCCGTCTTGTTTTTTATTGGGTTTCAAATCATAGGGTCGTTCTCCAAGGATATTGAGAAGATCGTCTTTAAAAATCACCTCCTTTTCCAATAACCTTTCGGCAAGCTGCTTGAGTTTGTTTTTATTTTTTTTCAACAGATCACAAGCTCTTTTGTACTGAATTTCGATAATGTCGGAAATTTCTTTGTCAATGACCTGAGCTGTTTTTTCAGAATAAGGTTTTGTAAAACTATTTTCCATCTGACCAGTTGAGTCATGATAGGTAATATTACCAAGGGTATCATTTAATCCATAAACAGAAACAATTGCTCTTGCTTGACGTGTTACTTTTTCCAAATCACTGAGAGCTCCGGTAGAAATTTTATTAAATATTATTTTTTCGGCGGCTCTTCCCCCCAATGCAGCACACATTTCGTCAAGCATTTGTTCCGTTCGTACAATCATCCTCTCTTCTGGCAAGTACCATGCCGCACCGAGAGATTGGCCTCGAGGTACTATCGTTACTTTTACCAAAGGAGCTGCATGTTCCAGTAACCAACTAACGATCGCATGACCTGCCTCATGGAATGCAATGGTTTTCTTTTCCTCCTGAGTCACAATTTTATTTTTCTTTTCAAGACCTCCTACAATTCGGTCTACTGCATCAAGAAAATCCTGCTTAGCCACAGATTTTTTGTTTTTTCTTGCTGCTATCAGCGCAGCTTCATTACATACATTGGCAATATCAGCTCCAGAAAAACCCGGTGTTTGTTTGGACAGAAATTCCACGTCTAATGTTTTTGTGGTTTTTAAGGGCTTTAGGTGAACCTTGAAAATTTCACGTCTTTCATTTAAATCTGGCAGGTCTACGTATATCTGTCTATCGAATCGACCTGCACGCATGAGTGCTTTGTCCAAGACATCAGCACGGTTAGTGGCTGCAAGAACTATAACATTTGTGTTAGTGCCAAAACCATCCATTTCTGTAAGCAACTGGTTCAATGTATTTTCTCGCTCATCGTTGGATCCAGTAAAATTGTTTTTTCCCCTTGCTCGACCAATTGCATCGATTTCATCAATAAAAATAATGGAGGGTGATTTTTCTTTGGCTTGTTTGAATAAATCTCTAACCCTGGATGCACCAACTCCTACAAACATTTCGACAAAATCAGAGCCAGACAGAGAGAAAAAAGGAACTTTGGCTTCGCCTGCTACTGCTTTAGCCAACAATGTTTTACCCGTTCCAGGTGATCCTACAAGCAACGCTCCTTTTGGAATTTTTCCACCCAAAACGGTATATTTTTTTGGATTTTTAAGGAAATCTACAATTTCCTGAATTTCTTCCTTGGCACCCTCTAAACCGGCAACATCTTTAAAGGTTGTTTTAACTTCGGTATTTTGATCAAAGAGTTTTGCTTTAGATTTCCCGATATTAAAGATTTGACCACCCGGTCCTCCGGCCCCTCCACCGGACATTCTTCTCATTAGAAAAATCCAAACACCAATAATAATTATTATTGGTAGGAAACCAAATACTACATCCAACCAACGATTTTCAATAGTCATGAATTCATAACGAAAAGCAATGCCCTTGTCTTCAGCCTGCTCGAGCTTACGTTGGAATAGCTCCAGATTTCCAACCTCAAATTCATAATGGGGACCACTTGTATTCTCTTGGCCTAAGATGTTCTTTGACTTTACATTCTTATGAACATTTTTTTCTAATCCATAGCTGTTTAGTGTGACTTTTGCTAGTTTCTGATTGACAACAATAATTTCTTCCACATCTCCCTCATTGAGAAAACGCTCAAAATCTGAAATATTAGTTTTGCTGACTGACTGCCAGCTATTGTCACCTCCAAACATACTCATTCCAAGAAGTATGGTGATGATAATTGCATAAACCCAATATGAGTTAAACTTCAACTTGTTCTTATTCCCTTCTTTCATAATTAATTAATAATTCGATGCAATTTTTGTGGTTTTAGCATCTCCCCAAAGCTCTTCTATGTTATAATAATCTCTAGTTTGTTTTTGAAAAACATGAACCACTACATTTACATAGTCGATAAGAACCCACTCAGCGTTGTCGTTTCCTTCGGTGTGAAATGGTTTTTCCTTTAACTCTTTACTTACAGTTTTTTTAATTGCACTAACAATCGCGTTGACATGAGTATTTGAGCTACCGGTACAAACAACAAAATAGCTGCAAACCGTATTTTCAATATCTCTTAGATCCAAAAGACTTACGTCTATTCCTTTAACATTATCTATGCCCAAAACGATGTTTGAAATAAGGGCATCTTCATTGGAATTAGGTTTTGACAATAAAAATTTTAGTTTTACACAAATTTATTACATTTTACATTCATAGCGTTCTAAACCATGACCAATTTCAATATGATCAAACTTGATGCCACAGCTTCTTCAAACGATTGGTTGAAGAATAGGTTTTTATTAGGAGATTGTGCAGACGGAGATGTGGTGTGGGTTAAAAATCAAACCCATGGAAGAGGGCAAATGAATAAGGTATGGCAGAGCGAACCCCAGAAAAACCTTACTTTCAGCCTTTTTAAAGTTTTTCCAAAGCTCACTGTAAAAAACGCATTTGTCATCAATTGTGCAGTCACTTTGGGAGTGGTTAAGGCATTGGAGGAAATTTACAAGATTGACTTGAAGTTGAAATGGCCTAACGACATTTTGTCAGGTGAAAATAAAATCGGTGGGATTTTGATTGAAAACATAATCAAAAGAGACCGTTTTTCAGGTTCAATTATTGGGATTGGTATTAATATTAATCAAGAACTTTTTGAGGGGCTTCCCCGAGCTAGTTCTTTACTATTAAAAACAGGATATAAGGCAGAAGTTAGCGATGTACTCAAAAGGATATTAAAATATTTAGAGATCTTTTTCAACAAGCTTTCCAATGATGACACATCGGGATTGAAAAGGCAATATGAGGCTTTACTCTTTCAAAAAGGAAAACCCTTAACTTTCAAAGACCGCAATGAAAAATTTCGGGGGGTTATCAAAGGAGTTACAGAAAGTGGTCTGTTAAAGGTTCAGAAAAAATCGGGAGAGATTTTTAACTATTGTAACGGAGCCATTAAAATAATTTTCTAAACGGGCTGCCATTCCGAGGGAGAAACCCTCCACGATTTGAGTACCGATATTTCCTCGGCTTCAATATAATTGGATTTTTTGGCTTCGATGACCAAATGATCATAATCACTCAAAGTGTAAAGTTCGATTTTTTCGTCTTTGAAATTGTCCACAGCCAAATCAAATCCGTAATCGAATAGCCCTATCATGCCTAATACCTCGACTCCTTCCTTCTTGAGAGCTCGTACAGCATTTAGACTACTTTTTCCTGTGGAGATCAAATCTTCAATAACCAATACCTTTTTGATGGGGTCAATCAAGCCTTCGATTTGATTTTGTCTTCCGTGTGATTTAGGCTCTGGCCTGACGTATATAAAAGGTGCATTGAGAACATCCGCAACCAATATGCCGATTCCAATAGCGCCTGTTGCTACTCCTGCTACCACATAGTCCCTACCATATATCTTTTGAGCTTGTTCTGCTATTTTTTGAACTAAAAAACTTCTCGTTTCTTGATAAGAAAGGGCTATTCTGTTATCACAATAAATGGGAGACTTCCATCCGCTAGCCCAGATAAAGGGATTTTTAGGATTCAATTTTATTGCATTAATTTGCAAGAGAGATTTTGCAGTCTTTCGGGCTATCTCTTGATCATAAATCATACACAAATGTATAAAGTTTTTTTCAATAGAAAATTTGTTTTGCTGACCACTAAAATTGTAGACCACAATGATCAAACCCCTTTTTTTTATATTAAGTATTGTGACCAAAAACAGATTATTTCTGCTTTAAAATCAAAAAAAACAAAGGGAATTTATTTATATCACCCCAAAGAAGAAAAGTTATGGAAACACATGTTGAAAATCTTCTCATTGGTTGAGGCTGCCGGAGGTCTTGTCCAGCATCAAAACGGTAAAGTTTTATTCATTTACAGAAATAATAAATGGGACTTACCTAAAGGTAAGATTGAGAAAAAAGAGATATTAATTGATGGAGCAGTCAGGGAGGTAATGGAAGAAACGGGAGTAGGGGATTTGATTGTAAAAAAGAGTCTTAATCATACCTTTCATCTATTTTCCAAGAATGGTAAGTATAAATTGAAGAAAACCTATTGGTATTTGATGACTACCTCATATGATGGTATTTTAGAACCTCAGTTTGAGGAGGGTATCTCTATCGTAGAGTGGAAAACTAAGGAGGAAGTCCCCGATCTAATGGATAATGCTTACCAAAATATCAGATTACTTTTTGAAGAATTTGAATTTATCTAAATTAGATCCTCACTGAGGAGGGCACCAATTGTCTATAATCACCTTGATTTGATATAATTTCCCTGACTATACTGCTGCTGATAAAAGAGGTTTTGGCTCCGGTGAGCATAAAAACGGTTTCGATCCCAGACAATTTTCTGTTGGTATGGGCAATGGCTTTTTCGAATTCAAAATCAGCAGGATTTCTAAGTCCCCTAATGATAAAATCAGCTTGTATTTTTTTACAAAAATCAATGGTCAACCCCTCATATTGATTCACTGAAATCTTATTGTAATCAGAAAAGGCTTCTTCGATAAAATCAATTCTTTTTTTTAGGGAAAACATATATTTTTTTTCGGAGTTGGTTCCCACCCCAATGATGATCTCATCAAAAAGCGGAATACTTCGCTCTACGATATCCAAATGTCCCAAAGTGATAGGATCAAAGGATCCAGGAAAAACAGCACGTTTCATGTCTCTAAATTAGTGGTTTTTTTAACAGCTTTAAATTTAAGTTAATTAGCCGATATTTAATCATTCCTAATTGCCAGCTGGTCCTTATTGTTGAGAGATTTTATCTAGGCTGTTTTTAAATTCTTTTATGGGTTTTCATTGCCTCTGTCAGTAATGTTTCAAAAAAATCAGCCAATTCGATTCCTGCAACGTGGACTTGCTGTGGTATAAGGCTGGCTGTGGTCAAACCGGGAATTGTATTTACTTCTAACAAATGGGGAATACCATCAACAATGATGAATTCACTCCTACAAATCCCTTTGAGTCTTAACTGATGGTAAAGTTTTTTGACGGTAGAATGAACTTTACTTACCATGGTATCATCCAGCCGGGCAGGGGTTATTTCTTGTGATTTGCCATTGTATTTAGCATCATAGTCGAAAAAATCGTTTTCTGATATGATCTCGGTAATGGGCAGGACGATAACGTCATCATCCATTACATATGCTCCTACAGATATTTCCATCCCTATTAAAGCAGATTCAATTATCAGTTTAGCATCTTCTTTTAGAGCTGTTTTTACAGCCTCTTTCAAGGCAATTTTTTCATAAACTTTTACAATTCCATAACTGCTTCCTGAGCGATTGGGCTTGACAAAACAAGGAAGGCCAACCTTTTCCACTATTGCATCAACATCCAAAAAGTCTCCTTGGTCAAAGGTGAATGATTTTGCCATTGGTATTTCCCATTCTTTGGCCTTTTCTAGACAGTCTAGTTTATTAAAGGTCAGTTCTGCAATGCTTTGACTACAGCTCGTATGGGGGATATGAAGTTGATCCAAAATTTCGGCCAATTGTCCGTCCTCTCCCGGGGCTCCGTGAATGGCATTAAATACCACATCGAAATGAATGATTTTTTCATCTATTTTGAATGAGAAATCTTCCCGATTTAGTGGGTAGTGGTTTTCTTGAGTATCGACCACATTCCATCGTTTTCTATTGACTATTATTCTATAGCATTCCCAACGAGACTGGGGTAAAGATTTGAAAACAGTGTTTCCGCTTTCAAGAGAAATTTCTCGTTCAGAGGAGTATCCTCCCATAGCAATGCCCACTACTTTTTTACCCATCAAAATCTTTTGGCAAAGGTATTGCATTTAAAATTAATCCATAAGCCCATTGATTTATTATCTTTGGTAAGTTATTGTACGATGAATTTCTTGAGGTTTCTTTTTAGTAAAAAGTTGATAATCCAATTATTGCTTGCTTTCTTGGTGGGAGTATTGTTTGTCTACTTAAGCCTAATTTTCTTAAAATACATAACTTTTCACAACCAACACCAAAAAGTTCCAGATTTGAAAGGTATTGCTATGATTAATTTACCTCAAATTGCAGCGGATAAAAATCTGAGATATGAAATCATTGATTCCTCAAAATTCACACCCAATCTACCGCCTTTGAGTGTTATAGAACACTTGCCTGGTCCCGGGCAATTAGTGAAGAAAAATCGCAAGATTTATGTGACCCTGAATCCCTCAGGCTACAGAAGGATTAGTGTTCCGGATGTCGTTCAAATCACGCGAAGAAATGCAGAGGTTACTTTGTTATCTGTAGGCTTTTCTATAGGTGAAATAAGCTATAGGAACAATATAGGTAAGGATATGGTTTTGGAAATGCGTTACAGAGGAGAGCCTTTAGAGGCGGGGACATTATTGCAAAAAACGGCTGAGATAGATTTGGTATTGGGCAATGGGAAAAGAAACTAAACCCCATTTGGAAGCTGAAATTAGTGATGATCAATTGTATGATCATTTTTCATTTCATGCTGATCTGGGACAAGAACCCTTGCGGGTAGATAAGTTTCTGATGAATCGCATCGAAAATGCCACCCGAAACAAAATACAGCAAGCCGCAAAATCGGGAGCGATACAAGTTAATAAAAGTCCCGTAAAATCAAATTACAGAGTTAAAGGAGGAGACCATGTAAAGGTAGTGTTCTCTTACGCTCCTCATGAAAATCTGTTGGTTCCCGAAGCCATTGATCTGGATATCGTTTATGAAGACGATGATCTTATTGTGGTCAATAAAAAAGCAGGGATGGTGGTTCATCCCGGGCATGGTAATTACAGTGGGACCCTGATCAATGCTTTATTGTATCATTTTGAAAAACTACCTCTTAATTCAAGCAATCGTCCCGGTTTGGTTCATAGAATTGATAAAGATACCAGCGGTCTTTTGGTAGTTGCAAAAACCGTTCAGTCGATGGCTAATTTATCCCAACAATTCCAGGAAAAAACTTCTTCCAGAAAATACATTGCCTTGGTTTGGGGAGATGTAAAAGAAGATCAGGGTACCATAGAGGGATACATTGGTAGGAATCCCCAAAACCGTCTTCAAATGAAGGTTTTCCCCGATGCCGATTCTGGGAAAAAGGCCATTACACATTACGGCGTGATTGAAAGATTGGGTTATGTCACCTTGATAGAATGTCGCTTGGAGACCGGCAGAACCCATCAGATTCGTGCCCATATGAAATCTATTGGCCATACTTTGTTTAATGATGCCCGTTATGGTGGAGATGCTATCCTTAAAGGAACAACTTTTACCAAGTACAAACAATTTGTTCAAAATTGTTTTGCTCTTTTACCGCGTCAGGCCCTTCACGCAAAAACACTGGGCTTTGATCACCCATCCCAAAAAAAATGGGTGGACTTTGAGGCTCCCCTGCCGGAAGACATGAAATCTACAATAGACAAATGGAGAAATTACGCTCAGCATAAGCATTTCTGATCCTCTTTTCAGTCTAGACAATCCTTTTGAATTGGTTTTCATGTGAAATCCTTATAAATTTGAAAAAAAGTTGAATATGAAAATGGTCATCTCACCTGCAAAATCTCTCAATTTTGAGTCGAATTTGCCCACCGAACAAAATTCAAATCCCTGTTTTCTGGCAGAAGCCGATCGGATCAATCACCTTTTGAAAGAAAAAACTCCGGCTGAAATTTCACAGTTAATGAAAATCTCTGAAAAACTCGGAAACCTGAATTGGGAAAGGTATCAAAATTTCAAATTACCATTCAATAAACATAACGCCCGTCCTGCAGTTTATACTTTTGACGGAGATGTTTATACGGGATTGGATGTTTTTACCGTTCCCCCTGAAAAGATTCAAGTGCTCCAAGAAAGCGTTAGAATCTTGTCGGGGCTCTATGGTGTATTGAAGCCTCTGGATCTAATTCAACCTTATCGATTGGAAATGGGCATAAAATTCCCGGTCGATGAAAACAAGAATCTTTACGAGTTTTGGAAGCAAAAAATCACCACTTTTATCAATGATGAATTGGAGGAAAACGAGCTTTTTGTGAATTTGGCCAGTAATGAATATTTTTCTGCCATAGACACTAAAGTACTCAGGACAGCAGTAATCACCCCTCAGTTTAAAGATTTCAAAAACGGAACCCTAAAGATGATCTCATTCTATGCCAAGAAAGCCAGAGGAATGATGGTGCGCTATTTGCTGGATAAGGAAAATGTAACAGCCGAAACGCTGTTGGATTTTGATTATGGTGGCTATGCCTACAGTGAGGAACACACTCAGTCTCCTTTAGCACCTGTGTTTATTAGGTAACTCATAGGAATGAGTGGTCAATACCCATCACATGACTTTTGATATAAGAATTCAAAAATTCTTTACCCAAGCACTCTGCTCCGTTCAAGTCTGCCGTCAAGATCAATTGGGCATGATCGAGCTCAAGGTATTGCCTTAACATGGGTATGGATTTAGGGGCAAAGCTGTAATGCCAAGGTTCGTACTTAAAACCGCTTCTATTTTTATCCCTATTGTAGGGAAGAAAAAAACCGTAGTCTTGGGCATGGGTTTCCATCCATTCCCTCAAAGTATTGTAAGGCCCATTATCGTGAAACTTATGTGGAAGTAAAACATCTCCCTCCTCGGGAGGCTCTGCATCAATGATGTCTATATCGGTTCCCCAATGATGGCGTGATGTGCCTGGGAGCGTTGAGTATTCAATGATTTTTTCAATTGACTGATTGTCTGTCAAGCCCTTACTTTTGAAATGTAAAAATTTCCTATTCCAAATGCTTTTTTGTCTTTCAAAAGAACGGTAGGAAGAAACCACTTTTATTTTGAGTCCCTGCTTTTGTGCAGCAGAAGACATTTTTTGGAATGCTTTGTCTGCCTCTGGTAGCAGAGCGTAATTTTTTCCAACAAGCTTTGGATTTCCCTTGCCTATAAGTAGTTGTGAATTAGTATTCATATTTTTACCCTGTTGATAAAAGCTTAAGCCTAAAATGGCCAAGCCCGTATTGATAAATTCTAATCGATGCATAATCAATTATTAATGTTTTATTGAAATCAATAGCCGTATGTTTGAGTTTATGCGATTAAATTCAAAATTCACTTTAAATTACATTAATTTCCCGAATTCTATAATACCTTTAGTAAACGGAAAATATTTAGTTTTAATTAGGTTTAAAATCATTTCAAAAGTTAAGCTTATTATCTTTAGAAGATGAAAATTACACATATATTGCTTTTTCTTTTACCGATTTTGGTGATGGGTCAAGATCGTAAACCTATCAAGGGCCACTTAATCTATAGAAACCGTAATGTGATAGCTGCCAATGTGGTAAATAATACAGCTCAACTAAATACAATTACCGATGGAGAAGGAGGTTTCGAAATTCCTGTAGCACTGGGAGATGAGGTTGTTTTTTCTTCAGTTCAATATTTGATTAGAACCGTTGAAATTACCCCAGAGATATTAAAAAAGAACAGATTGATCATCACGGTCAATGAAAAAATAAATGCTCTAGAAGAAGTTGTTGTTACACCAGACAATGTAGAAAAATTTCTAGACCTTAAGGAGGAAGAATTTGAAGGCTATGATTATAACAGAGATAAATCGACAAAATTAGAGAACACCATAGTGACTCAAGGCCAACTAAGGAATGGCTTGAACATTATCAATATTGCAAAATTGATCGCCAAAGCTGTTAGCAATAAAACTCAGGAAGAAAAACAAAAAATAAAACCTAGTGAAATTTTGACCTATGTTTTTAGCGATGAATTTTTTAAGAAAGACCTTAGTCTAAAAAACGATGAGGTGACAGGTTTTTTAGAGTATATTGATGAAAATCTACCTTCACAAAAATTACTAAAAACAGGTCAGCAATTTCAATTGATTGACTATCTCATTTCTGAAAGCCAAAATTACAGAAATAAATTAAATACGAGATGACAAAGTGTTTTTTGGTTTTTTTTTACTGCAGTCTCTATGGGTTAGCTCCTATTCACAATTTTTATGTTTCTACAACTTCGGTTCGTTATGTGCCCAATGAAAACTCGTTTCAGATCACTACGCAAGTTTTTCTAGATGATTTTGAATCAGCTCTTAGACTCAATAACAATAATATAAGGCTTACTCCTTATAGTTCTCAAGTGAAAATTGACAGTTTGATTGAAGACTATTTTCGAAAAAATATCATTTTCAAAGCTCAAGGCGAGAAAATGAATTTTGATTTTTTGGGAAAAGTATATAAAAGTGATGTTTTAGTGGCTTATATGGAACTCAAAATGGACAATATGGAGTCTTCGTTAAGTATTAAAAATACCATCTTATTTGATTATTTAAGTGATCAAAAAAACATAATTCACCTAAAGTTAGCTTCCAAAAGAAAAAGTTTCCTAGCGGTCTCTTCAAAATCAATTTTTGAAATCCCAAAGGATTTTTTCGATTTTCAGAATTAGTAGATTAAATTATAAATTGCATTAAATTGACTTTATCAAAAACTGACTTTATGAAAAATATCAAATTAAAATTTCTTTTAGTTTCTTTTCTATTTTTTCAGCTTCCTGTAGGCGCCCAAACCAGCAAGGACTCGCTGTTAACCCCCGGCCATACTAACAATAATAAATTTAAGCAGCTAAAAGACGAACTGGCGACTCCCAACAGTTACAGGACTGCTTCCGGTGCTCCCGGTAGAGATTATTATCAACAGAAAGTAGATTATATTATAGACATAGAGTTGGATGATGAAAACCAAAAAATATATGGTAAAGAAGAAATAACCTATACCAATAATTCTCCAGATCAGTTAAGTTATTTGTGGATTCAGTTGGATCAAAATATTAGAAAGAAAGATGCTCCCGCACTAGAGAAAAATGGACAAGGTGCGGAGCCGATTCTTCGGGTTGAAACTTTTGTAAACACCTACGTTAACGACCCCTTTGATGGGGGTTTTAATCTAGAGTGGGTCAAGGATGCCAATGGATCGCCATTGAAATACACCATCAATATGACCATGATGCGGGTGGATTTACCTTATCCTTTGAAAAGTGGTGATCAATTTAAATTTTCCGTCAAGTGGTGGTATAATATCAATAATCATGTAGAAAATCGTGCCCGTTCGGGATATGAGTTTTTTCCAAATGATGGCAACCGTGCCTATGTTATTGCACAGTTCTATCCTAGATTAGCTGTTTACAATGATGTAGAGGGTTGGCAAAATCATCAGTTTTGGGGTAATGGAGAATTTGCTCTCAACTTTGGAGATTTTACTGTAAGTTTAACAGTGCCTGCAGACCACGTAGTTGAGGCTACGGGTCAATTACAAAACCCTAAAGATGTCCTCTCCCGTGAGGAACTCAAAAGGTATCGCAAAGCTAAAACCTCATATGATAAACCTGTAATTATTGTTAGTGAGGAGGAAGCTAGAGAAAGAGAGAAAAGCTTTTCAAAAAAGAAAAAAACATGGGAATTTAGAGCTGAAAATGTCCGAGACTTTGGATTCGCTTCTTCAAGAAAGTTCATTTGGGAGATGATGGCTGTCAAATTGGGAGCAAAGGATGTAATGGCAGTATCACTTTATCCAAAAGAAGGAAACCCCCTATGGGAGGAGTACTCCACTAAGGCAGTTGTTCAAACCCTAAAAACCTACTCTAAACACACTTTTGATTACCCCTACCCCAAAGCTGTATCGGTTCATGCCAAAAATCAAGGAATGGAGTATCCAATGATTTGCTGGAATTACGGGAGGCCTGATGAGGACGGATCCTATTCAGATTCCGTAAAATATGGAATGATCAGTGTTATCATCCATGAAATTGGACATAACTTTTTTCCAATGATTGTGAATTCTGATGAGAGACAATGGGGCTGGATGGATGAGGGACTGGATACCTTTATGCAGTATCTTACCGAACAGGAGTTCGGCAAAACACATCCTAGTTCAATCGAGGGGTTAGAGAAATACCCTTCAAGAAGGGGTGAACCCAAGACCATTGTAAATTATATGTCTGGTGATCAGGGTTTTTTGGCTCCCATCATGTCCAATCCTGAAAATATCTATCAATTGGGACCCAATGCCTATGGAAAGCCTGCTACTGCTCTCAATATACTTAGAGAAACCGTTATGGGTAAAGATTTATTCGATCATGCTTTTAAAACCTATGCCCAAAGGTGGATGTTCAAGCATCCTACTCCCGCAGATTTTTTTAGAACTATGGAGGATGCTTCTGCGGTTGATTTAGATTGGTTTTGGAGAGGATGGTTTTACACTACAGATTTTGTTGATATTGGAGTCAAAGAGGTCAAGCAATTTTTTGTTTCCGATAAACCCAGTAGGGAGGTTTTAGAAATGCTTAAAAATTACGGCATGACGCAGGCCGATTTGCCTCCTGTAGTTTATACAATGGTTGAGGATAACGAAGACTTCAAGTCGGAGTACAAATCTGGAAGTCCAATTGACCACTCCATAGATTTAAAATTTTATATGGATCAAAACTCCATGGAACCTGGACCTTCTATCAAAATCCCCAAAAACTTTTATGAAATTACATTCGAAAAGCCTGGAGGTTTGGTAATGCCTCTTATCGCAGATTTCACCTATTCTGATGGTTCTATAGAAAGAATAAAATATCCGGTTCAGGTATGGAGAAAAAATGAAAACGAAATGAAGAAAGTACTCGTAACCGATAAAGAAATCATTAGTATTGTTGTAGATCCAGATGAAGAAACTGCTGATATTGACCCTTCAAATAATAGTTGGCCTAAAATAAACGAAAAGTCAGAATTTGATCAATTTAAAGCCAAGATGAAAAATTAATTTCTTTTTTGCTTAACATAATTATTTGATTTCAATTTTTCATTCATGATTGGTATGCCCCCATTTTATATCTTTGTCAAAAATATAAACCATGCTTCTTTTTATCAGTGGTGCAGAAATCGTATTCATATTTTTCATCGTATTACTTATTTTTGGTGCCGATAAAATTCCTTCCATTGCAAAAACCTTGGCGAAAGGGATTAATCAGGTAAGAAATGCTACTAACGAAATCAAATCTGAGATACAAAAATCTGTCGATAAAAGTAATCCTGCTGGAGGAGTCGGTAAAGAATTAAAAAATCAGGTGGATAAAGTAAAGGAAGATTTTGATGAGTTAACCGACTCGATCAAGAGAGACCTTTAAATCTTTCGACATATCATCAGACCGTCTCTGATTGGAAGTAACAATGTTTCGACTTTTTTTTCAGCCTTTACCTTTTCGTTGAAATTTTTTAGCTCCAAAGTTTTGGTATCCTTTTTAGGTAAGCTCTTTTGTAGCACCTTCCCACTCCACAAAACATTATCGGCAATGATTAACCCTCCGGAATTTAATTTGGGGAGAATTAGATCAAAATAACGACTGTAGTTTGATTTGTCAGCATCTATAAAAACCAAATCGAATTCAAAATTAAGAGTAGGGATGATTTTTTTTGCATCTCCACGATGTGAGATGATTTTGTTTTTGTAAATGCTTTTATCAAAATATTTTTTGGTATAATCAAACAACTCCTCGTTTATTTCAATGGTATGAATAGTCCCACTTTCTATTAATCCTTCAGCCAAACAAAGAGTGGCATAGCCAGTATAAGTACCTATTTCCAATATATTTTTGGGTTGCACTAAATGGGATAAAAGGCTTAAAAATCTGCCTTGTAGATGACCACTAATCATCCGAGGTTGCAGAATTTTTTGATGGGTTTCTCTATGGATCTCTCTCAGTAATTCGGGTTCTTCCTGTGTATGGTTTTCGGCATATTGCGTGATGTTATCATTAATATAATCCATCTCGGGGTTTATCTTTTTTTATGATTTCTTTGGGTCGAGCATATTCCAATCTTTTCTGCAATTGTGGTAGGGCATATCCGTCAAGCCCATTTATGGTGACCACCTCTCCCAGTTCTAATTTGACCCAGCCATCTTTTTGCAATAACTTATCCTCTAAAAAAATATGTTCTATGGCTGCTATAATCAATACGCAACCGTTTTCCTTAATTTCATATTCATTCAAATAACGACATCCTAAAGCAATTGGGGAGCTCTTAACAAAAGGAGCATACCAATCTACTCTATATATCGGTTCTAATAAGGTTTGATCGAATTCAGAAATTTTCTCCTCGTATTTGGCACTGGTGTGGTGGGCTTGATCAATCTGTGCTAATGATACATGGTTTACGGTAAAGACGCAATTTTCTCTAATATTCTTGTAGGTATCGCGAGGAACCGTATTCGGGCGCAAGGTAAAATGAAGTAAAGCCGGGTTGCTTCCCAAATGGGTGATTGAACTAAACATAGCTAAATTCTCATCACCAGAGTTGGATTTAGTACCGATCATATTAGCTGACTTATAGCCCGTAATACTGTTAATCAGATTTAGACGATACAATTTTGAGAACCCTTGGATATCACTTGTATTAAAATACTGCATTTTGATTTTATGAATTGGATTGTTTATCAAAATATAAGATGGCCACCAGTAAGCCTATTACAATGATTACCAAACCTGTAATAAATATATAATGATCTGTAATGTCATTACTTGATAAAAAGCCATCTTGGGTTACCTTCTGGTCAACAAACATAATGACAATAGCTAATGGAATAAGTAATAGTAAAAATTTAAATTTATTTAATTTTTCCTTCATAATCGGTCATTGAATTATCGAATATTCTAAAATATAAAAACCAAATAATTTAATCATACCGATTTCAAAGAATCCTTTTTCATCTTTGGATGATCGAACTCAAAATATTTTATGCATTTGAGGTGTGCATTTTCAAAATTTTTAAATTTATCAATACAATTTTTTACTGATGGCATTTTATTTTTATTGTTCAAAAAGCTTTCATTACTTAGAATTTCGGTACACAAACAAGCATCATCCTCTTTTATAGAAAAATTACTTTTTATAATTAACACTATAAGTATTAGAGATGAAAAAACACTAATAATTAAAATTTTGTTACCCATTTAGATAGTTCTAAGTAAATATAATTATTACAATTTAACTTGTAAAAAAAATTGGGCGGTAAAGGAGAACCGCCCAATTAACGAAATAATAAAAAAAACCAAACAATTAAATTAACTAAATCAATTAAGTATGATTAGATGGTAACTTAATTTCAATTCAAATTTATAAAGCAATTACATGTCAGAAAAAACAATAATGACCAAAATGATTCTTTTTATGACATACATAAAATAGTGCTCAGGATTTTTTTAATTCTTTAAAAAGAAAGCTTTTGATTAATGAATTCATAAAAAAAGAGAGATTTTCGTCAATTTTTTATTTAAAAAAAGACTTTTAATCCAATTGGTTAGCAATTATTTAACGATTTATTAAT
>JAYPMF010000021.1:0-20167 GCA_038129785.1 Flavobacteriaceae bacterium | reverse complement strand
TATTTCTGTCAATGTTATCAGAGAGGAAGAAATGTCCTTCCTCAAAACATTAGATCAGGGCCTAACCCTTCTGGATACTCTTTTAGCGTCCTCCAAAGACATGACCGTGAACGGAACCAAAGCCTTTGAACTCTACGACACCTTTGGTTTTCCACTGGATCTTACCGCACTTATCGCAAGGGAACGGGGTTATCAAGTAGATGAAGACGGGTTCGATGCCCAGATGACCAAACAAAAAGAACGTTCTCGAGCTGCTGCTGTTTCTGCCACTGACGACTGGCAAATTATCAAGCAAGACGAAGAAGAAGAATTTGTAGGTTACGACCTATTGTCTACTCCCGTGAGCATTACCAAATACAGAAAAGTAAGCTCTAAAAAAGAGGGAGAATTATTCCAATTGGTATTCAATATTACTCCTTTCTATCCCGAAAGTGGTGGTCAGGTAGGGGACAAGGGTTACTTAGAAGCCCCCAATGGTGATATCCATTACATCATTGACACTAAAAAGGAAAATGACCTTATTCTTCACTATTCCAAAACTCTACCGATAGATCTTCATGCCAAATTCAATGCTGAAGTAGACCAAAGTCAACGATTTAAAACCACCTGTAATCACAGTGCAACACACCTCATGCACCAAGCCCTGCGATCCATTTTGGGAACCCATGTCGAACAAAAAGGATCAATGGTACACTCGGGAATGTTCCGATTTGACTTTTCGCATTTTGCCAAACTCACTCCGGAGGAATTAATTGCTGTTGAACAATTTGTCAATGCCCGAATCAAAGAACAAATTCCATTGGAGGAAAGCAGAAATGTTCCCTATGATGAAGCCATTTCTAATGGAGCCATGGCTCTTTTTGGAGAAAAATACGGGGATACGGTTAGAACCATTCGCTTTGGTCAATCCATAGAACTCTGCGGAGGAACACATGTAGAAAACACATCTGATATATGGCATTTTAAGATTACTGCCGAAACTGCTGTTGCGGCTGGTATTCGAAGGATAGAAGCCATTACCGGAGAAACTGCCCTAAAATATTTTGAAGATCAAAATCAGCTGTTGGAACAAGTCAACAGTTTGATGAAAAATCCACAAGACTTACCCAAGGCAGTCACTCAATTGCAAACCGAAAATCTAATCTTAAAAAAAGAACTCAACGATCTCAGAAAACTCAAGAGTCAAATCTTGGCCCAAGAAGCACAAAAAGAGATACAACAGCATAAAGGAATTGCCTTTTTGGCTAAAGAGGTTGATTTAGACGCACAAGCCATAAAAGACCTAGCTTTTGAGTTGGGTAAAAATCGAGATGACCTTTTTGTAGTACTTGGATCTGCAAAAGATGACAAACCTATTCTAAGTTGTTACATCTCAAAAAAATTGGTAAAAGATAAGTCTATGGATGCTGGAAAGATTGTCCGAGAACTTGGTAAATTTATACAAGGTGGTGGTGGGGGACAACCTTTTTTCGCTACAGCCGGAGGAAAAAACTCTGCTGGAATCCCTCAGGCAATAAAAGCTGCTGAAGACCTGATTTAATTCAAAATAGCTGAGCCAGGAGGATAATTTTTTAAAATCTCCGAAACAAAAATTGCTATCCTCTCATCACGGTTTTTGGTATATTCACTGATGCCGCCTTTCCCTTTACCTTGCCAAACCAATTGTTTTGTTTTGGCATCGATCAAATCAATGTAAAGCACACCTTCGGTTCTACTGGAAACGGTGTTTTGATTGGGACCCCACATCCATGGATTCCATCCCCAACCCCAGAAACCAAAATTCATATTATTTACATACACTTTTTCCTTTGCAGTAGTATTAATGCTCACCAATAAATCCGGCATATCAGATTTCATCATTGATTTTTGTGTCATTTGAAGGTCAATCGCTTTCATGATCCTACGCTTGTCAAGATCTGAAATTTCTACCTTATCAATTCCCGGTTTGAAATATGCAAAAGTTTTGTAGTCTGAAAAATCAACTCCCGAATCATGGTCTGTAAAAACACTGATGGAGCTACACCCTAATAAAGGGAGCAACAACAATAAATAAACTCTTTTCATGATGATTTTATGTAAAAATTAAACAAAAACTGTGCCGAAATTAAACTACAGTTTTGGGATCAAAACCATAGGGGCAGTGTCTGCAATTAGACTGACAACAATACCCCCTTTTTTGGTGGTACTTTTCAGTAAAGACTCGATATCCCTCGGGAGATAAATAAAAATCTTCTTCTTCAAGTGGTAAATCACGTTCCATATATGCCCATCAAAGGTAGCCATATTTAAAGTTTATCCTTTAATTTTGTGATGATTATGTCCTTATTTCTGAATCAAAATTCGGTTAATCAATTCCTGACCTCCATCGATGGTTCTGAGATTACCCTTAAGAGAGAAGACCAACTGCATCCTTCTGTTTCAGGAAATAAATTCCGAAAACTTAAATACAATTTGCTACAAGCAAAACAAGAGGGATACAATACCTTATTGACTTTTGGTGGGGCATTTTCCAACCACCTTACAGCAACAGCTGCTGCTGGGAAGATGATGGGATTTAAAACCATAGGCGTTGTTAGGGGAGAAGAAGAAAGAAAGTTGAATTCTAGCCTACAATTTTGTCAAGATCAAGGTATGATTTTATATCCCATTTCCCGGTCCGACTACCGTCAAAAGCACCTGCTGGAGTTGATGATACAACTTAAAAACAAATTTGGAGTATTTTATCCCCTGCCTGAGGGAGGGACCAATTCACTGGCTGTAAAAGGTTGCATGGAAATTCTAACAGAAGACGATGCCTGCTTTGATTTGATTGCTTGTAGTGTTGGTACGGGTGGCACTTTGGCCGGCTTGATCGAAAGCGCGTCACCCCATCAAAAGATTATGGGTTTTTCTGCTTTGAGAAATCTAAGTCTCGAAGGAGAAATCAAAAAATGGACCCAGAGGCAAAATTGGTCCATAAATCATGATTTTAGCTTTGGAGGATATGCTAAAGTTTCATATGATCTGATCAATTTTATCAATACCTTTAATAAAAATTTTAAAACTCCATTGGATCCCGTTTATACCGGAAAGCTCCTTTTTGGTATTTTTGATCTAATAAAAAATAAAAAATGGCCCAGGGGGAAAAAGATATTGGTCATTCACACAGGAGGCTTACAGAGCATCGAAGGCATGAACCAAAAACTATCCAAAAAAAAATGGCCCAAAATCAGTATTTGACCTTAGTATTTTTAATTTTCACACTGATTTTCAACAGCTGTGGCAGTGCCAAAAAAGTTAAAATTAAAGCCTCCAGCAACATTTCCAAATCCACCGAAAATATCTTGGCCAAGTCCACGGAAACACAAATCAAACCTCTAAAATCCTTTAAAAAACTATCGGTAGCCGAGCGGGTGGATCGTTATGTAAAAACCTATGCTGAAGTGGCGCAACAGGAAATGAAATCCTATGACATCCCCGCCAGCATTACCTTGGCACAAGGCATACTTGAATCGGGGATGGGGGACAGCCGATTAGCTACACAAGCCAATAATCATTTTGGCATCAAATGTCATAAAGAATGGAAGGGTAAACGAATTTATCACGATGACGATAAAAAAGGAGAATGCTTTAGGGTTTATAAAGACCCACGCAAATCTTATCGGGATCATTCCCTATTTTTGACAAGTCGTTCCCGATACGACTTTCTTTTCGATATAAAAAAAAATGATTACAAAGCCTGGGCCAAAGGACTTAAAAAAGCAGGCTATGCTACCGACCCCAAATACCCTGATAAACTCATCAGTTTGATCGAACGTTATCGTTTGGATAGGTACGACCTCAAAAAAAGAAAGGTAAAAAAAGAAATTGAACAAAAGGCTGTAATTATAGAACACAAAATTCATGAGGTGCAAAAAGGTGATACGCTATATTCTATTTCCAAAAAATATAAAGTTGATTTACAGCTCATTGTACAAGAAAATAAACTTGAAAACACTAACATATTTTTAGGTCAAAATTTAATTATTCCTCAAGCTCAATAGCTATGCGATACCAGAGAAGCAGCACACTATTTCAGTCCGCTAAGAATGTAATTCCTGGAGGAGTAAACTCTCCCGTTCGTGCTTTTAAAGCCGTTGGAGGAACCCCTATTTTTGTCCAAAAAGCCAAAGGAGCTTACCTATTTGATGAGGACGGTAATACCTTTATTGACTACATTTCCAGTTGGGGTCCAATGATTTTAGGCCATGCTTTTGAACCTGTTATAAAGGCAGTCAAGGAGAGAGCAGATAAAGGAACTTCATATGGTATGCCTACAGAATTGGAAACACAAATTGCCAAATTAGCGGTAAAAATGATTCCTAATATTGACCAAATAAGAATGGTCAATTCCGGAACAGAAGCATGTATGAGTGCTGTGCGATTGGCAAGGGGTTTTACAGGAAAAGAAAAAATTATCAAGTTTGCCGGATGTTATCACGGTCATTCAGACGCTTTTTTGATTCAAGCTGGAAGTGGTGCAGTTACTTTTGGAGCCCCTAACAGTCCTGGAGTTACTCAAGGCACTGCCAAAGACACCCTTTTGGCGAAATACAATAATCTTGAAAGTGTTGCCATTCACTTTGAACAACATCCAGAACAAATCGCAGCCATTATCATTGAACCGGTTGCCGGAAATATGGGGTGTATTCCACCCAAATCAAGATTTATTAGGGGGTTACGAAAACTTTGCGATGAACATAATGCATTACTGATTTTTGATGAGGTAATGACTGGATTTCGTTTGGCTAAGGGTGGGGCACAAGAATGCCTTAAAATTAAAGCTGACATCTGTACCTATGGGAAGGTTTTAGGAGGGGGACTTCCTGTGGGTGCTCTCGCTGCAAGAAAAGAAATAATGAAACATTTGGCTCCTGAAGGTCAGGTTTATCAAGCAGGAACTTTGAGTGGTAATCCTCTTGCCATGGAGGCAGGATTTGCTATGCTAACATACCTCGACAATAATCCCGATGTTTTTGAAAGCCTTGAAAAAAAGACCGAAATGCTTCATCAAGGCATGGAAACAGCATTAGATAAAAAAGGAATTCACTATCAGATTAATCGCTATGGCTCAATGCTATCAGTTCATTTTACCCAAAAGCCTGTGGTTGATTTTGAAACAGCCGCATTGGGAAATAACGAAAACTTTAAAAAATACTTCCATGGTATGCTTGATCGAGGAGTGTATTTGCCTCCTAGTGCTTTTGAGAGTTATTTCCTAAACGATGCACTCTCAAAGGAAGACATTGCTTTTACCATCTCTGCATTTGAGGATTGGCTAAAAAGTCTTTAATGTGATAATCTATAACTTTCAATAGGTTAGTTCTTATGGTTGAATTCAAATAAAATTGTTATTGTTGCAAAATATTTATGGCTGAGAGAAACAGGGCTTTGGGCCTAATATCTGCTTACATTGACACTCTAATTTTTAAAAATTCAATTTGGTAACCCTAACCAAAGTCCTTGATCATCTTTGATTACTTTTGCCAGCTTATTTTTCGTCAATGCTTTAATCGTTTTATCCCATTTTTTGTTACTTAAACCACTTTGTTTTTTAAGGTTGTATAGTAAGGTTGGACTTTCTTTTTTAAGGAGTTCCAAAATCAACTTTTCTTCTTCAGTAAAGGGAATGGCTTTTTGTTCGGGTTTCATCTGAGGGAAAAGTAGTACTTCCTGTATAGAGCTATTGTTGGTCATCAGCATTACCAGGCGGTCAATCCCAATCCCGATTCCAGATGTGGGCGGCATACCGTATTCCAAAGCACGGAGAAAATCTTGATCAATAAACATAGCTTCATCGTCTCCTTTTTCACTCAGGGCCAACTGGGCCTCAAAGCGCTCTCTTTGGTCGATGGGGTCGTTGAGCTCAGAATAAGCATTGGCTAGCTCTTTTCCATTGACCATCAATTCAAAACGCTCCGTAAGTTTGGGGTTATCGCGATGCTCTTTGGTCAGAGGACTCATTGATTTTGGATAATCGGTGATAAAGGTTGGCTGAACATAATTGTGTTCACATTTTTCTCCAAAGATTTCATCGATCAATTTTCCTTCTCCCATGGTATCGTCTACTTCGATCCCCAATTTTTTTGCCGTTTCACGTAATTGATTTTCGTCCATATCGGCAACATCAAATCCGGTATAGGTTTGGATAGCATCTAAAATGGAAATACGGGGGTAGGGAGCTTTAAAATCAATTTTGTGACCTTCCACAGTAACTTTTGTTGTACCATGGGTATCTAAGGTTACTTTTTCCAATAACGCCTCGGTAGTTTCCATCATCCAGAAATAGTCCTTATAAGCCACATAGAGTTCCATGACCGTAAACTCGGGATTGTGGGTGCGATCCATTCCTTCATTTCTGAAGTCTTTAGAAAATTCATAGACCCCGTCAAAACCTCCTACAATAAGACGTTTTAAATACAATTCGTTGGCTATTCTTAGGTATAAGGGGATATTCAGAGCGTTGTGGTGGGTAACGAAAGGACGTGCTGCAGCACCTCCCGGGATGGGCTGTAATACAGGGGTTTCGACTTCCAGATAGCCTTTTTCGTTAAAAAAATCTCTTATACTGTTGGTGATCTTTGTTCGTTTGACAAAGGTGTCTTTTACTTTAGGATTGACAATCAAATCGACATAACGTTGGCGATAGCGCTGTTCGGGATCATTGAACTCATCATAAACATTTCCCTGGGCATCGGTTTTGGGAAGTGGAAGTGGACGTAAGGTTTTATTAAGTACGGTAAAGGATTTTACCATAACGGTTTTTTCACCTACCTGTGTGGTAAAAAGATTCCCTTCAATACCTATGATATCTCCAATATCGAGTAGTTTTTTGTAAACTTCATTGTAGAGGGTTTTGTCTTGGTCAGGGCAAATTTGATCTCTGTTGAAATAGACTTGTATTCGACCTTCGCTGTCTTGCAATTCTGCAAAACTGGCCTTACCTTGAATCCTTCGAGACATCAATCGTCCGGCTATGGTGACGGTTTTGCCTTCACTAAAGTCCTCTTTGATGCTTTTGGAATTTGTATCTACAGGATATAAAGTGGCTGGGTAGGGGTTAATCCCCAATTTGTGGAGTGCTATTAGCTTTTCTCTCCTTACTTGTTCTTGCTCTGAAAGTTCTGCCATTAGGCCAATTGATTTTTGCAAAGATAATCAGTCTCAAGTAATCGGTAATCAAATTTCCTATCTTTGCCAAAAGCATTGTAATTTGAATTTTTGGCGTGTCCTTTTATCAATCCTTTTCCCCCCTCTTTCTGTATTAGACCAAGGCTGTGGCTCAATCATTATTATCTTTTTACTGACCTTGTGTGGTTGGGTACCCGGCGTAATTGCGGCCCTGGTAATTTTGAATAACCCTGAGCGTTGGGACCCATGACGAATAAGACGATAAATGTAGCAGATTGGGGGTCACTATCATATGAAATAGCTTGGCAAAGACAAGAGGATTTTTTTTCTAAAATCATTGCCCGTAAAAAAGAAAACCGAAAACTGGAATACCCTTTTGCTACAGATAATCACTTTTTTTTTGTGACCCACCCTCCTGTTTTTACCATAGGTAAAAGCGGAAAAATGGAACATTTGCTTTTAAATGAAATTGAATTGACCGCTAAAAGCATTTCTTTTTTTAGAACAAATCGCGGGGGAGATATCACTTTCCATGGCCCCGGACAGATTGTAGGCTACCCCATTTTGGATTTAGACAATTTTTTTACCGATATCCATAAGTATTTACGTTGTCTTGAGGAGGTGATCATCAAAACCTTGTTTGACTTTGGAATAAACGGAGCGAGAAGTGATCGAGAAACAGGGGTTTGGTTGGATTTGAATACCCCTTTTGCTCGAAAAATATGCGCTATGGGTGTAAGAGCAAGTCGCTGGGTTACTATGCACGGGTTTGCTCTGAATGTCAACACCGACTTATCTTATTTCGATTACATAGTACCCTGTGGCATTCAAGGTAAAGGGGTAACCTCACTGGCGAACGAGTTGAATGAGCAGGTCAATGAGAAAGAAGTAAAAGACAAACTTATAAAACACTTTGCCGAAGTGTTTGAGGCAGTGATTATTAGTTGATTTCATAAATTAGAATACTGTTATCTGCTGTGCTCACTACCATTTCCAAGGATTTATCCTTGTCACTGTTAGATAGATCGATTGCTGATTTTCCATAGACCGGAAAGCCTGGAACCGCTTCACCATTGCTGTAAAATAAATATACCTTTTGGTTACTGACATCAGTAGTGCTGAAATAGAGTGTATTGTTGAGATAAAATATTTTGGGTGAGGTGTATTCTCCAAAAGGGAGGTTAACGGGAATACCCTTTATATTAAGGTTATTTTCCGAGAGTGTCACCAAAGTTTTTGTAGTAGCATCAATGCGGTGGTTTGCGGCTAAGTTTAATTTGGAGGCCACCATATTTCCTTTGGTGTCAATCTGGATCAAATTCCCTCCTTGATCGCTTGTTGCAAAAGTATTGAGATATGAAAAAATACCATTCTCAGTAAAGTCAATTTTCCCTTTGACTTTGACACGATCTTTTCCGGTTCGAGAAACGATTTTTAAAGTATTATTTTCCATTGGGATAAGAATATAATCCTTGCTTTGTAAGCGAATGTGTTTTGGGGGACTAACGATATTGGCATTAACTTTTTTAAGGGTAAATCCATTGAGTTTTTTTCCGCGGTTATTGAACATCAAGAGTGTACGATCCTGAGCAATCAAAAAGCGGTAATTGCGATTATTATCATAATCAAAAACAGATAAAGGTTGGGGATTGATACTTTTGGGAAGTTTGATGTTAAAGGGCTTAACAATTTTTCCGTTTCGGTCGAGTATCATCATTCGATCGGCTGTCCTAAAAGCAAGTTGCCAACGGTTATTCTTATAGAGATCGACTTGTTGGATACTTCCAATAATTTTACCAGACAACTGTTTTTTCCAATATAATTTACCTGTATTAGAGAATAGATAAAGTACGTTGTCGCTATCCTGAACCACTACATCCATGCCTTTATTTCTGTGATTTTTGAACCATTGAGGAGGAATGATTGGACGCTTATTGAGTTCCAGGGTATATGCATTTTTTACTCCCTTTTTGTTATCTGAAGTCAGGTTTTTTTGAAGACAAAGGTGAAGGTGGGTAAAATCAGGTTCCGCTAAGCCTTGGAACGCAACAAAGGGGTACTCATCAATAGGTAAATTTTTAATGTTCTTTTTTATTTTATTTTGCAACCAGTATTTAACCAAATTTTTAGTGTTACCGACCCATAAAAATGAATTTTCATCTGCAAGTTTTTGCTCCAAGTTTTTATAGGAAGAGAGGCGATCTAATGTATTACGGTCCAAATAACTTCCTATAAGATTTTTCAATCCTGATTCTGTTTCGCTCATGATCAGAAGGTTTTCATGCCAACAGGCCCATTTGGGATCAATTTTATCACCAAAAACATTGATTAAAGAATTAAGGTCTTCAGGAATAGTGCAAGGGTAGTAGGAGAAATTGCGAAATTTTTTAGTTTCATTTTCCATGGATAGGAAATCTGGGAAGTTTTCTTGAATATCGTCTATGTTAAAGACAATTGACTTTTTGTTACCTACATTAATCCAAGCTATCTCGTTCAGATTTTTCATTGCAGAAAAATCAGTGCTTTTGAAAGGTAAATTTAAGCGTCTGCTGTATCGCTTAAAATTATCCTCCAATTGTTGCATATTTTCTATTGGAAAACCAAGGTAGCTGGTGAAGTTTTCAGGAACAATCTTGGATAGCGATAATTTTTTCGGTTTCATGTTTTTCACCAAGAACAAACCGTCCGGAATAGAGTCATTTAGAAAGGCTACTCCATTGAGGTTGATAGTATTTTCCGAAATCTCCATGCCCAATTCAATCCAATCACGCCCGGTATCAGGAAAAAGTGGATTGTTAGGAAAAAAATCATTTGCCAGTGGGAAAGAGGTAGGGTGTAATATAAAATTAATAGCCAAATCCTCATCCATACTTTTTGCTAGTTTATAAAATGCCTGGCTAGTGATTCCTCGCTGTTGTTTTTGAAAATTTCGGATTCCATTTTCGATCACTAGTTGAGACTGGGACAACATTTTAAAATGTCCTAAATGTGTACTGTAAAAAGTTTGTCCCTCTTTTTCTATAGTCCCAATGGTTTTTCCACTATATTTAATTGTCTTTATTCCCGAAACAACGCTGTCCATTGGATTCCTTTTGCAAATGAGACCTACAACATTTTCATTTCTTCCCAAAGGAGTAATAAAAACTACATGAGGGGAGGGAGTGTTTTCGGGTATGATGTTTTGGATAGTTTTTTTTAAATCATCATTTAATGAAAAGATTTTAGTTAATAAATTTGAATTCATTAAAGAAATACTGTCGTTGATTTGGGCAACAACACTAGTGTTCTGTGGAACCAACTCAACCAGATTGATTTCCTTACCAATATTGGGTTTACAACCAATTATAAGCCAGATAGAGATTAAGGATAAAAATCTTTTCATCATCATTATCAAAAATATTAAATCGGGTCTTCAATTTTATGATAATAGATAGATTAAATTCAACTGACTTTTCAACACTGATAGCAAAGATCAAAGTTTTAGTACCAATTGTTTTGGTAGCAATTGAAAAGATTTTCGGTGATGGGGGGTAATTCCATATTTTGAAATAGCCTCACGATGTAATTTAGTCGGATAACCCTTGTTGTTATCCCAGGAGTATTTCGAAAATTCTTGATGAATTTTTTTCATGTAATCATCTCGGTAGGTTTTGGCCAGCACAGAGGCTGCAGCTATGTTCTGGTATTTGCCATCTCCCATGATGACACATTCATAGGGAACCGATTTAAAGGGGTGAAAACGATTGCCGTCTACTGCGATAAAATCAATAGTTAAAGACAATTGTGACAATGCTAAATGCATGGCCTTTATGCTGGCATTGAGAATATTGATTTTATCAATTTCATCAGGGTAAACATGTGCGAAGGAAAAAGCTATGGCTTTCGCTTCTATTTGAGTACGAAGATAATAGCGTTGTTTTTCGGTTAGTTTTTTGGAGTCGTTTAATTCGGCCAATTCAAAATCTGAAGGCAAGATCACCGCAGCAGCAGTAACAGGCCCGGCCAAGCAACCTCTTCCGGCTTCGTCTGTTCCTGCTTCTGTATCTGATGTAATTTGTCTGATCAGCAAAACCCTATAATCGTTTAGTTTAGTGAACCCAAATTAAGTACAATTATTTTAACTTCGCATCAAATTCATTTTAATGAAGCGACTCTTCCTTGTTTTTTTGCTTATGGTTGCCTATCAGACCCATGCGCAAGAAAATCAGGACACTGAAGACCAGGTCGCTGCACCGAATAATACCCTAGAAGTAACCGGATTTTCTGTAATTGATGAGGAGGTTAGTGATAGTTTATCTATTACAAATGCCAGCCTTGCGATCAAGGAAAAAAAAATCAGCCGTAGAGATTCTTTGTTGTTCTTGTCTTTTAGGCTTCCCAAACCTGGAATTATAAAAAATATTGTCTTGGATACCCTTCCCAAAATTTCGGACTCTATTGCTGAAAATTTAACTCCGCGATTTAAATACATGAAAGACATTGGGTTAGATCATGACAGTAGGTTTATATCCAATTCATTGATCATCAAGTTGTTGGACTCTTTCTCTTTTGAAAAGACTCAATACAATATACGATTGCGAAAGGCGCGGGAGATCGCACAAAAACCAATTAAAGAAATGGAAGAGGTGACCATTGAGGATTATAAAATTTATTATTCTGATGGCAGTGTAAAGCATATAGACACAACATTGACCATCAAAAAAGACTATCTCTTTAATTTTTTGCGTAAAGACTACTTTGAATTGCTTCCTTTTGCCAATGTGGGTGAAACTTATAACAAACTGGGGTATGATTTCCAGGATCAAAAACTAATCCCCGACATCGGAGCTAGGGCAAAGCATTATGGATATATGGAGGAAAATGAAATTGGGTATTATGAGGTACCCTCTCCATTGACAGAATTGTTTTTTAAAACCGTTTTTGAACAAGGACAGTTAGTAGATGCGTTGATTACGGTGAATACTTCACCACGCCTTAATATCACTATAGCACACAAAGCCTTTCGCTCACTTGGAAATTATATCAATACCCTTGGAGGGGGAACTAATCTTCGCTTTGCTTCCAAATACACTAGTAAAAATTATCGTTATCGACAGCGCTCCCATTTTACAGCACAAAGAATTGAAAATCAAGCTAATGGTGGTTTAGATTCACTTAATGTTTATTTTTTTGAAAAAGCAATTGAGGACTTTGATTATGATGGTTTTTTAGATCGATCTAGATTAATCAACAATGTCAATTCAGATAACACACTTATTGGTAGACGTTATTATATTGATCATCAGTATGATGCAAAATTGGGCGGTAATGATAAGATGAAAAATTATGAAAAACCTAAAATCCTGACTTTTGGGCATAAACTAAATTTTGAAGGAAAACATTTTATTTTCAATAATTCAACATCAAATTCTTTTTTTGGCACAGTTTCAGGTACAGCTATATTTGAGACGCTTACGTCACTTGATGTGATGGATAATGAATTATATGCCATATATCATGAAAAGAACTTGGGAGAACTCAAAGCAGGTTTACGATTGATCCATTGGGATTACAGCATCAGTTTACCTGAAAATACCAAAAACTCAGATGAGCCATATGATTACGGAGCCAACCCTAACGAAATTAAGGCCAGTCAATTGGCCCTTTCTTCCTATTGGAAAAAAACATTTTTGAAATTTGATTTTAAAGCAGAGGGTTATTTCTCTGCAAAAAAAGAGTACTCTAGCCAATTCATTTCCGTTGCTATCAGTAGAGATTATAATAATGGTATTTTTACCAAAGCAAAGCTAAATCTAAGATCGCAGACTCCTAATTTTAACTTTTTTCTAAATCGAAGCAACTTTATTGAATACGATTGGTTCAACCCGGGCTTTAAGAATCAATTTACTAATTCTTTGAATTTTTCTTTTGGACATCCCATTTGGGGAACTCTTGAAGGCCAATATGAATTACTCAAAAACTATACTTATTTCAAAAACTTAAACCCTATACCTAAACAGGGTTCATATTCTTTAGTTATGAAAAAAAAGGAGGAAGAACTGGTGGTAACTCCAGAACAATTCGATAGTGAAATTAGATATCTTAAATTACGTTTTTATCAAGAACTAAATTTTTGGAAATTCACCTTGGCCAATACAGCCCAGTATCAGAGGGTTTCTCGTGGTAGTAATGAGAATGACTTCACTCCACTTAATGTTCCTGAATGGAATTTGAGATCATCTTTTCTTTTTTCTAGTGAACTTTTTAACAAGGCCCTATATTTACAAACTGGTGTCACGGCTCAGTATTTTACTGAATTCTATGCTGACAGGTTCAGCGCACATTTGGGTGAATTTGTTTCTCAAAACCATACGAAAATTGGAAAATTTCCAAGGTTAGACTTTTTTATTAATGCCAAAATACAGCAAACTCGATTATTTTTTAAGTATGAGCACTTCAACAGTGATCTCACGGGATATAATTTTTATTCCGCCCCCTTTACTCCTTATCGTGATTCCTCGATTCGTTTTGGCTTGGTCTGGAACTTTTTTCAGTAAAATTGAAATCTATTTTAATAGAAATATAATAATGTCTAAAACTCTACAATAAAAATTCATTGGAAACCCAATGTTTTTTTAAAAGCCTCTTAAATGACAAATCGTTCGCAATCTAATTTGCAAGCTTTTTTATATCTATGGTACTTCAAATAAATGCTTCATTATAATTTGTTTACTTTTTCATATTCTTTTTCAAAAATAAATTTAAATCCGGTCATATTTTGGTAATTAAGGTTTATAAATATTGAATTTTAAAAAATATTTAACGAAACGGTCAAAAGATTTATTTGTGACGAATAGAAAAGAATACTCGACATAGGCTATAAAGATTTAGCTAATTTATTTAAAAAAAGGAAGGCTAATAAAAGTACTTTGAGAGATGAATTTTATAAAGTTTATATTGCCAACAAATCTCCTGACATATTTTTTAACGGAAGATCCGAACTACCCATCAAGTGAGTGTCAATTTGGTGTGCTGCTTCTCTGCCTTCTGAAATAGCCCACACAATTAGGGATTGACCTCTTCTTGCATCTCCAGCAGTAAAAATATTGGATTTGCTGGTTTGGTATTTATTTTCTCCTTTAATATTTCCTCTTGGATCGAAGGTTAAGCCAAATTGCTCTGGCAGTGATTTCTCTGGACCTGTAAACCCTAAGGCTAAAAGAGCCAATTCACAAGGCCATTCTCTCTCAGAACCTCTGATTTCCTTCAATTGAGGTCGCTCTCCAGGGATTTTTTTCCATTCTACTTCAACGGTCTTTAAACCTTTGAGGTTCCCTTTTTCATCACCAATAAATTCCTTTGTTAGTATACTCCACTCTCGATGGCTTCCCTCTTCATGTGAAGAACTGGTTTTAAGTTTGAAAGGCCAATAGGGCCATGGGTTATCTTCAGTTCTTCCATCAGCTGGTTTGGGCATGATCTCAAAATTAGTTACGCTTTTTGCACCTTGGCGGTTAGAGGTTCCAATGCAGTCTGAACCAGTATCTCCTCCTCCAATAACAACAACATTCTTACCTTTAGCCAAATATTTGGCTTCACGTTCATGTTGTCCATCAACGGCTTTGTTATTATGGGGTAGGAAGTCCATAGCCTGTATCACTCCATTGAAGTCTGCGCCAGGAATTGGAAGTTCCCTTTTGATACTAGCTCCGGTACAGAGTAAAACTGCATCAAAATCTTTTTCGATGTTCTCAGTTTTGATAGTTTTACCAACCTCAACATTACATTTAAATGTAATACCCTCCGCCTCAAGAATTTCTAAGCGTCGATCTATGATATTTTTTTCCATCTTAAAATCTGGGATTCCATAACGAAGCAATCCACCAATTTTATTATCTCTCTCGAAAACAGTTACGTTATGTCCGGCGCGATTGAGTTGCTGAGCAGCTGCCAATCCAGCAGGCCCTGATCCAATTACAGCAATAGTTTTGTTTGTTCTGTTTACAGGAGGTTTAGGCTTGATCCAGCCTTCCGAAAACCCCCTTTCAACAATGTATTTTTCAATTAATTCTATTGATACAGGTGGATTAATTATCCCCAATACGCAAGCCTCCTCACATGGGGCGGGGCAGAGTCTACCAGTAAATTCAGGAAAATTATTGGTAGAGTGCAAAATATCTAGCGCTTTTTGCCACTCATTTTTATGTACAGCGTCATTAAAATCTGGTATTAAATTACCTAAAGGGCAACCGCTATGGCAAAAAGGAACTCCGCAATCCATACACCTTCCTCCTTGTTCCTGTAATTCGACATTATTTGGAGCAATAGTAAACTCTTTATAATTTTTAATTCTTGTTTTTGGTGTTTCGACAGTTTCTCTAATTCTGTCATACTCCATGAATCCCCTTAACTTTCCCATAGTTAACTAATTTTATTTTCTTTTTTACTTCTTTTAAGAATTTCAAGAGCTTTTTTATAGTCAGTTGGCATTACCTTGATAAAATTTTTAATAGAACTGTTCCAATCATTTAAAATTTGACTAGCAATTTTACTTCCAGTATATTTTTGATGGTTTTTGATTAGAGATAAAACTTCGTTTTTATCATTAATGTTTAAATCTTCTAATTCTACCATTTCAAGGTTAAATTTTTTCTCGTCAAAGAATCCACTCTCACTGAAAATGTAGGCTATACCACCACTCATGCCAGCAGCAAAATTTCTCCCAAAATTCCCAAGTATTACAGCAACACCGCCTGTCATGTATTCACACCCATGGTCACCAATTCCCTCCACAACAGCCTTAGCTCCAGAATTTCTTACACAGAACCTTTCACCTGCAATACCATTTACATATGCTTCACCATTCGTAGCACCGTACAGTGCAACATTACCTGTAATTATATTTTCATTAGATTTGAATGTAGCTTCGTCTGGCACCTTTGCAATAATCGTTGCGCCAGAAAGCCCCTTTCCAAAATAATCGTTGGTGGTTCCGGTAATTTTCATCAACAAACCCTTTGTGGCAAAACAACCAAAGCTTTGACCACCGGTTCCAAAAAAATTCAATTTCAAAGTATCTTTTGGAAGTCCGTCCGGTCCATGTAGGTTTGAAATTTCATTACTTAAAATTGCACCGATTGTTCTATCAGTGTTTTTAATTTTATAATTTAATTCAATTGACTTTTTATTAAAAATTGCACTTTTCGCATCATCTAATATCTTAAAATCTATAACATTTTCTAAATTATGGTTTTGAAGCTCTGTATTTCTTTCAATTAAATCTTCTGAAATATTTTTATGCGGTTTGTAAAGAATTTTGGAAAGATCAATTCCCTCAGCTTTAAAATGATTAATAGCCTTGTTCATGTTTAATTTCTGAGATTGACCTACCATATCATTTACACTTCTAAACCCAAGCTCTGACATTATCTGTCTTAATTCTTCAGCAACGAAATACATGTAGTTAATTACGTGTTCCGGTTTACCATTAAAATTTTTCCTTAAATCTGGATCTTGTGTTGCAATTCCAACTGGACAAGTGTTTAAATGGCACGCCCTCATCATTATACATCCACTTGCAATTAAAGGAGCGGTTGAAAATCCGAATTCTTCAGCACCAAGCAAACATGCAATAGCAACGTCCCTTCCAGTTTTCAGTTGACCATCACACTCAAGAACGACTCTGCTTCTTAGACCATTTAAGACTAAAGTTTGTTGGGCTTCTGCGATTCCTAGCTCCCATGGCAAACCAGCATGTTTTAATGACGTCAAAGGCGAGGCACCAGTCCCTCCATCATAGCCTGAAATTAAAATTACATCGGCTTTAGCTTTTGCAACCCCAGCTGCAATAGTTCCAACTCCAACTTCAGAAACTAACTTGACATTAATTCTTGCTTTTCTATTTGCATTCTTTAAATCGTAAATCAATTGTGAAAGATCCTCAATTGAATATATATCGTGATGTGGAGGAGGTGAAATTAATCCAACATATGGAGTAGAATTTCTAACTGAGGCAATGTAGGGATTTACTTTAGGCCCTGGTAGTTGACCGCCCTCCCCTGGTTTAGCTCCTTGAGCCATTTTAATTTGAATTTCTCTAGCAGAGCTCAAGTAATGACTTGAAACACCAAATCTTCCAGATGCGACCTGTTTGATTGCTGAGTTTTTTAAATCACCATTTTCATCAGGAAGAAACCTTTTGGGGTCTTCGCCACCTTCACCTGAATTACTTTTTCCTCCAATTCTGTTCATCGCAACGGCGAGATTCTCATGAGCTTCTTGGCTTATAGAACCCAATGACATTGCACCTGTTTTAAACCTTTTAACGATTTCAGTCCATGGTTCAACCTGATTTATTGGAATTGGATCAAAATTTGAAAACTCAAATAATCCACGCAAAGTCATTAATTTATGATTTTGATCATTGATTAACTTGGCAAAGTTCTCGTATTTGTCAAAGCTTTTATTTCTAACAGCCTGCTGAAGAGTTGAGATTGTTGAAGGGTTTACAACATGAGCTTCACCATCTCTTCTCCACCTGTATTCTCCTCCAATTTCGAGGGATAATCCCAAATTTGATTCATGGATAAATGCCTTAGTGTGTCTATTATTTATGTCTTTTTCAATTTCATATAGTCCAATTCCCTCAATTCGAGTCGGAGTATTAGTAAAGAATTCATCAATGAATTTTTTAGATAGACCAAGAGCTTCAAAAATTTGAGCACCTCTGTAAGAGTTCAATGTTGATATACCTATTTTATTCATTATTTTTACAATACCTTTTGCAATTGCTTTATTGAAATTTTCAACTGCTACGTCAGCATTGATGGATAGTTCGTTGCTTTTAGACTGATATTTAATTATTTCATTTACCATGTAAGGATTGACTGCGCTTGCCCCATAACCAAAAAGTAACGCGAAGTGATGAGGTTCCCTTGGTTCAGCTGATTCTAAAATAATACCAAATGAAGACCTTTTTTTATGTCTTTTGAAATAATTGTGAACATGAGATGTAGCCAACAATACTGGAATAGGAGCCAGAGTGGACGAAACGCCTCTATCAGATAAAATAATAATATTTGCACCATTTGAAACTTCTTTGTCAATATTTGTTACGATCTCATCCAAAGAGATTTCAATTCCATTAAAACCCATATCTACCTCATAGAGAATAGGAATTTTAACTGCCTTTAGATTATTTTGATCAATACATGAGATTTTATCCAGATCTTCATTAGAAATTATTGGATTTTCTATATATAATTTACTAGCATGTTTGTCAGAAATTTCGAAAAGGTTGAATTCTTTACCAAGAGTCAAACTAATATCAGTTACAATCTCTTCTCTAATTCCATCAAGAGGGGGGTTTGTAACTTGAGCAAATAATTGCTTGAAATAGTTGAAAAGTAATTGTGGTTTATCAGATAAAACAGCTAGTGGTGTATCAGTCCCCATTGAGCCAATTGCTTCTTTTCCACTAATTAACATTGGAGATATTATTGTAGATATGTCTTCTTGAGTGTAACCAAAAATTCTCATTCTGGTTTCAAAACTCTCCTTTTCTACAAGTTCAATTTTTTTGTTGTATGGTATATTTTTTAGTAAAGTTAAATTATCATTAATCCATTTCTCATATGGTTTTTTTGAGGTAATTTTTTTTTTTATTTCATCATCTTCAACAATTCTTCCCTCGTCCATGTTAACAAGGAACATCTTTCCTGGCTCTAGTCTTCCATGCTTTTCAACATTTGCGGGATCAATTTCCAAAACTCCTGTTTCTGAGGACATCACTACATACCCATCTTTTGTAACTGTATATCTCGATGGTCTTAGACCATTTCTATCAAGTAAGGCACCAATAAATTTCCCATCAGTAAATGGGATTGAAGCAGGGCCATCCCATGGTTCGATTAAACATGAATTGAATTTATAGAAAGCTTTTTTTGCATCATCCATGTATGTGTGTTTTTCCCATGCTTCAGGAACTAACATCATCATAACCTCAGGAAGTGATCTGCCGGTAGAGAGTAGAAGCTCAACTGCCATATCCATTGAACAAGAATCGGATTTTCCTGGTAGAATTATAGGTAGCATTTTTTTAATATCGTCACCAAAGAATTCACTCTCAAGAAGTTCTTCTCTTGTTTCCATTCTACTAAAATTTCCCCGGTAAGTATTTATTTCACCGTTGTGGCACATATAGCGAAATGGTTGAGCTAGATCCCATGTTGGAAAGGTATTTGTAGAAAATCTTTGGTGAACTAAAGCGAGTTTTGTTACTACTTTAGGCTCAGATAAATCAGAGTAATATCCTTTTATATCTTTTGGAATAAGCAGCCCTTTATAAATTATAGTTCGATTTGATAAGCTGGGGACATAAAAAAAGGAGTTTTGAGATAAATTGGATTCATATATTTTATGCTCTGATATTTTTCTTGCGCAAAATAATTTGTTATTAAAATTTTGCTCGGTAATTTTATTGTCTCCTTTACCAACAAAAACCTGCATAATTTTTGGTTCGGTTTGAGCAGCTATTTTTCCAACAATTTCAGTTCTCACTGGAACTTTTCTCCACCCTAAAACTTTGAGACCTTGATTCTTAAATTCAGATTCCAAAACCCCAATACAAAATGATCTTTGATTGTCTTTTTTTGGTAAAAAAACCATTCCTACAGCATACTCACCATATTCAGGTAATTTAAAACTGCATTGATCTTTTAAAAATTCATGTGGGATTTCGATCAAAATACCAGCACCATCTCCCGTTTTCCCATCAGCACTAACAGCACCTCTGTGTTCTAAACAATCCAGAATATCGAGTGCTTTGTGAATGATATCATTGGTTTTCTTTCCCTGAAGACTACAAATGAATCCAGCACCACAGTTGTCGTGTTCATATTCTGGTGAGTATAATCCTTGATTCTCTGGTAACATTTATATGGTTTTTTTTAAAAGGATATCAAAAATAAATTTTTAAATTTTAAGCCCAAAAGTTTGTCAATTACAATAAAATACAATTGTCAAATTACGATTTTAAGCT
>JAYPMF010000020.1:13650-20502 GCA_038129785.1 Flavobacteriaceae bacterium | reverse complement strand
TCTGAGGTAAATCTCACATCTGCTAACTCAAATAATAGCGCCAGATGGTTACCCCACATGTTCTATTATTTTATCGCCTACAGAAGCCTCAAAAGTAAAAACAAAAGACTGGTATTCTCTGTTCCAAGTGGAAATTTCGGCAATATCTGTGCGGGAATAATGGGGCAGCAAATGGGACTACCCATTGATCATTTTATCGCAAGTACGAATGTAAACGACGCTGTTCCCCGTTACTTAGAAACAGGGACTTATTATCCTAAACCTACACTACAAACCATATCCAATGCTATGGATGTAGGAAACCCCAGCAACTTCGTCAGAATTCAAAAAATATTTAACAACGATCTTGTCAAGATGAAAAAAATACTCTCAGGTTTTCGGTTCACAGATCAAGATACTAAAAAAGCTATGAAAGAAATTTATAAAATTAGTGGCTATATAGCTGACCCACACGGTGCAGTAGGATATTTAGGTCTCAAAGAGTATTTGGTGAATCATAAAGAGAATCTTTATGGTGTATTCTTAGAAACTGCACACCCAGCGAAATTTTTAGACTCGGTAAATCATACCCTTAACTTAGAAGTCCAGATACCCGATCGTCTCAAAGAAACCCTCTCCAGAAACAAATTTAGTATTCCCATCAAAGATTACAGTGAACTCAGAGACTATTTACTGAATTAAGGTCATCATATCAGGCAAAATAAAATCTTTTAAAACACTTTCCTTCCTCATCATAGCCTCAATGCCTTCCCAATCTCTCGGTGCACCTGCAGATAGATTGACTGGACCGTCCTCAGTGATCAAAACGTCATCCTCGATGCGAATACCAATATTCCACCACCTGCGATCACAAGGACTGTTCTTGGGTATATAAATACCTGGTTCCACAGTAATGATCATGTTGGATTCCAAATACCCATAATTACCCGGGTCGTGAACATCCAATCCAATATGGTGGGAAAGACCGTGTGGATAGTATTTTTTTGCCTCAGAATGCTCGCTGATAATTCCCAACCCAAGTAATCCCTCAGCTACTATATTATATGACAATTGAAACAATGATCTAAAACTATTTCCAACCTTAGCTGCATTTATAGCTGCTTCTTGTGAGTCATAAACAATTTTATACAAAGCCTTTTGTTCTGGACTGAAAACACCGTTGGCAGGAATGGTTCGGGTGACATCTGCCGTGTAACCATAGAATTCTGCACCTAAATCCATCAAAACCAATTGATTATCTAACTCTTTTTTATCATTTTCTATATAATGCAAAACACATCCGTTTTCTCCTGCACCAACTATAGAGGGGTAACCCTCATCAGCGGCACCGTATTTACGATAAACAAACTCGTGAATGCCTTGAATCTCTCTTTCGCTCATTTTAGGATGCATGGCTTTCATTACTTCAATTTGCCCTACTACAGAAATGGCAACCGCTTTTTTGAGTAGCTCAATTTCATCATTCGTTTTAATTTCTCTCATATCGGCCATTATAGAAGGTATAGTTTCAATATCAAAATTATAATTTCTTAATTCCAAAGCTGTTTTTCTTTGTATCTCATTATAGTGTTTTTGGAATGGATTTTTAACAAATCCTTTAATTATTTCATTTTCTATTAAGCTACTATCCTGCTGGACAATATTATGTAATTTCTCTATGGTTTGGGGGAGATTATTCTCATCGGAAGCCAATATTGTTTGATATGCTGATTGAAGCAGAGGGCTAAAATCAACTGGTAGATTGATAGCGTCCCTAAATGCTGCTTTAAGATCAAAAAGATCATTAGGATCATCTACTTTATACCTTTTACCATCCCTAAAAACATACATTTTTTGATTTCGAATGTCATTTTTAAATTCAAGCATCAAAACACCATCAAATGAATCTAAATTCTGAATATCTGCCATGAAGGCTTTCCGCTCAACCACTCGATCAAATCCTAATTGTTTGACATGCTCAAGACTATAACGTTTACCGTTCCACATTTCCATATAATTATCACGCTCAGGTACATATATTTTTTCAAAATAACTTCCCTGTTGATCTCTTTGTGGATTTTTGTAAATCAAAATAACCGAATGGGGTTGGTGCCAACCAGTCAAATAAAAAAAATGGGGGTCTTGATGGTAAACATAATCCACGTCATTGGCTCGGTTTCTGATTGGTGCACTAAACAATACAGCTACAGAATTGTCTGGCATCTTATCACGGAATGCCTTCCTTATATTTTGGTAATGTTCTGGGGTTAACTTTGATTTTTGAGCATATCCAAATGAGAAACAGATCAGAATAATAGATACTATGAAACTTTTCATACTTAAGATTTTACAAAGTTTTTAGGCTTAATAATAAACACACTTATTATCTAAAAGTAATATTTTTGTTAAAAATACACCATGAAGAAAACCCCATTTTTTGAGATTCACTCCCGATTGGGTGCAAAAATGTCTCTTTTCGGAGGCTATCAGATGCCTATTCAGTATAGAGGAGTCCAAGAAGAACATTTGGCAGTAAGACAAAATATAGGTGTTTTTGATGTTTCACATATGGGAGAATTTTGGGTGGAAGGACCCAATGCATTAGATCTATTGCAATACATTTGTAGCAATGACATTTCAAAACTAATACCCGGGAAAGCTCAATATAATTACCTTCCCAATGAAGAGGGTGGAGTGGTCGATGACCTGATTGTTTATCAACTCAATGCCGAAAAATACCTTCTTGTGGTCAATGCCTCTAATATAGAAAAAGACTGGGTTCACATTTTAAAACACAATAAAAAATTCAATGCAGGGCTTGAAGATGTGTCAAAAAAACTGCCTTATTGGCCATACAAGGTCCCAAGGCTATAATGGCGATGCAGTCCATTTGCGATACCCGAATAGATCTTTTGTCTAACTACAGCCATACTACAAATACTTTTGCTGGAGTCAAAAATGTTATGGTTGCTACCACTGGCTATACTGGTGCCGGGGGAATCGAAATCTATTTTGATGTTACCAAAGCTGAAAAAGTATGGAATGGTGTAATGAAGGCAGGTGCAGATTTTGGAATTTTACCTATTGGACTTGCTGCTCGAGACACTTTACGTTTAGAAATGGGTTATTGTCTTTATGGAAATGAAATTGACGATAATACCTCCCCTATAAGCGCAGGACTTAGATGGGTGACCCAGCCACTTACTGGTTTTTTAAATGCTTCAATGATCCAAAAATCAATCCAGGAGGGCACAACAGAAAAACTTATTGGTTTTAAAATTGATGAAAGAGGTATTCCTCGCTCTGGTTATATACTTTTTGACAGTGACCAAAACCCTATTGGGAGGGTTACTTCAGGAACACATTCCCCCTCACTCAACAGGGGTATAGGTCTCGGCTATGTCAATACTGCTTTTTCAAAACCCGGGCATAAATTATACGTCCAGATTAGAGAAAAAATGGTGCCTGCCACAGTGGTAAAGCTTCCCTTTGTATAGCTCTCTTAAAAACAATTAATACGGATGAAAAGAATCTTGATTCTTGGCGCCAGTGGATTTTTGGGAAATGCCCTTTATAAGGAATTAAATTCCTACTATGATACCTTTGGGACTTATTTCACCAAAAAAGGCTTTAGTCAAAACCAACATTTTTTTTATTTCGATGTTGAGGAGGGCGGTATCGAAAGCATAATTAAAGAGGTCAAACCAAAACTAATCATCTCCGCTCTTAGAGGATCTTTTGATTCTTTAATCGAGATCCACCGATTTTTGATAGACTTAGTTGAACGATCCAATTGCAGGTTGATCTTTCTCTCCTCTGCAAATGTATTTGACACCTTCGAACACTTCCCCTCCTACGAATATGACAAGACATTATCGGAGAGCATCTATGGCAGATTCAAGATCAAAATTGAAAATGACCTCTTGCGCTTACCCACCACAAAGTATGTTTTAGTCCGTTTACCAATGGTCTTTGGTAATCACTCTCCCAGAATTCAGGAAATGGACGAGGCGATGAAAACCAAAAAATCCATCGAGGTATTCCCCAATACCATTATCAATGTCAACAACGACATTAAACTAAGTCAACAAATACATTTCATCATCAATCAACAACTCACAGGGATTTTTCATTTGGGCAGTACAGATCTAATTCATCATTTTGATTTTATCAAGCTAATAGTCCAAAAAAGATATCAAAGAAAAGCCTTGTTTAAACAAGTTTTCTCAACCAATCAAATGCGTTATTTGGCTGTACTAGCTAAGGAAAACAAACTGCCCAACAACCTTCTTTTTTCTTATACCGAAGTATTAGACGACCTAACCTTAGCTAAAAAGGATTTTTAATTGTCTTTATATTTGTGAATAACAAACAATAAATTATGGGTAGAGCCTTTGAATTTCGGAAAGCAAGAAAGATGAAAAGATGGTCTGCCATGGCCAAAACCTTTACCCGAATTGGAAAGGATATAGTAATAGCAGTTAAAGAGGGTGGTCCTGATCCTGAAAATAATTCAAGACTTCGGGCGGTTATACAAAATGCCAAAACAGTTAATATGCCGAAGGAGAACATTGATCGTGCAATTAAAAAAGCATCGGATAAGACTACCGAAAATTACAAAGAGGTATTTTTTGAGGGCTACGCTCCACACGGAATTGCCATAATAGTGGAAACTGCTACCGACAACAACAACCGAACTGTGGCCAATATCAGAAGTTACTTCAATAAATACAATGGAAACCTAGGTACATCTGGCTCTGTAGAATTTATGTTCGACCGAAGTTGTAATTTCAGAATCTCCGCAGATGGTATCGATACGGAAGAGTTGGAGTTAGAGTTCATCGACTTTGGAGTAGAGGAGGTGTTTGAAGATGAAGATGGAATTATACTCTATGCCCCTTTTGAAAATTTTGGAGCTATTCAAAAAGAGTTAGAAAACCGATCTATTGAAATCCTTTTCTCAGGATTTGACCGTATTCCAAAAATAATCAAACAACTCTCTAAAGAACACCAAGAGGATGTTCTGAAACTGATCGAAAAGATAGAGGAGGACGATGATGTGCAAAACGTATATCATGCAATGAGTGCACAGGGATAGTTTTTTTACTAAAATCTAAACCAACAAAATTTTGTCCTTTAGAAAAAACACTCAATAAAATAAGGAATATTTAATGAAATTTATAATTTTCTTATGTTTTGCTTTTATTGATTTGCAACGTTATTTTGCAGTACCAAAAAACAAAAACCTCAACATTGAAGGTCTAGCGGAAATTAAAATTGTCCTGAATAACAGCTGCTATGCTATATTGTATTGGGATTTAATCTCTTTTAGATCCTTTTCAATATCACCAGTTGGATAAAATAGTTTTAAAAAAGATACTTTTTTTGAAGTATAGTTAAAATGAACAAGTAATATGGGTACCTCTGCTTCCATGGCAATGTAATAAAACCCCGTTTTCCAATGGTCAACTTTTTTTCGGGTTCCTTCTGGAGCTATTGCCATTCGGAAAAACTTCTTTTCTTTAAAAATTTCAGCTATTGCTAATACTTTATTTTCATTAGAGCCTCGGTTGATAGGAGCTCCTCCCAAAGCACGGAAAAACCAACCCGTAAAGGGATTAAACAATTCTTTTTTTCCGATATAATTTATTTTTTCGTTGAGCACAGCTCGGGTTAAGACCCCAACGATAAAATCCATACCTCGGGTATGAGGAAATACGACCAATATAAATTTTTCCAATTGGGGAAAATCACCTTCAATCGTCCAACCCATCAAACGAAGAAATATAAACTTGGCCAACATTGAAATCATTGTGACTCTAGTTGACTTAAATGAGCTTCTGCTCGCTCGAGATCTCTTGGGGTGTCGATTTCAAAATTTAAATTGTGTGTCACCACCATTTTGATTTTTTTTCCGTGTTCTAGATAGCGGATACACTCTATTTTTTCAACAGACTCCAATGGGGTAATATCCTGTTTACTAAATTCAATAAGCGCTTGCTTTCTAAAAGCATAAACCCCAATGTGTTTGAAATGAGTTGATTTTTTTACATTTTCTCGATTAAATGGTATGGGGGAACGGGAAAAATAAAGTGCAAAGTCATTTAAATCCACAATCACTTTAACTACGTTCGGATTTTCTAAGTCTTCTGTATCGTTAAGCGGAGTCATTAACGAAGCCAATGCAATTTCATTTTGAGGGTCATATTTAAAAATTTGAATTAGCTTTTTTAGACTGTTACTGTCTATAAAAGGCTCGTCACCCTGAACATTGACTACCAAGTCTGCATCCATTCTAGAAGCGGCTTCTGCAATTCTATCACTACCACATTGATGATCCTTTCGAGTCATTTGAACCTGGCCTCCATTATCAGAAATTTCTTTAAAAATTAAATCACTGTCCGTAGCTACTACCACTTCGTCAAAAAGACCAGTAGCCAATACATTTTGATAGGTTCTTAAAATGACTGTTTTATCTCCCAACTGCTGCATAAGCTTACCAGGAAAGCGCAAGGAATCGTATCGCGCAGGAATAATCGAGACTATTTTCATTGATGCAAAGATGAGAAATATTGAATTAATAATATGATATAAAAAACTAAATGCCCAAAAATGAAATTTAACAAAAAAATAAACTGTACGATTAAACATCAAAAGAGTATGAATATTTTTTAAATATTGGGTTTTTTGAAATGAATTGGTTATCTAATTCAATAAAAGCAGGGTCAAAAGTTTCCTGGCGATAGAATTAAAAATACTCCTTTCCAAAACCAATCAAAAATAAACGTTTTTTAGAACGGGTTATAGCGGTATATAGCCATCTAAAATAGTCTTTATTAGGTCCTTTGGGAAGGAATGGTTGTTCAATAAAGA
>JAYPMF010000020.1:9932-13640 GCA_038129785.1 Flavobacteriaceae bacterium | reverse complement strand
GACAGATTGCCCACCTTGAGACTTATGACAAGTAATGGCATAGGAATATTTAACCTGTAAGGCGTTAAAAAAAGGATCGTTTTTGACCTTGAGAAAGCGTTGATATTTAGATTTTTCATCAGCGTAATCAACTAACACCTTTTTGTACAGTAATTGAGAATGTTCATAGCTTAGGTTGGCGGTTTCACTGTCCAATGTTTCCAGCAAAAGTACAGTATCGAATGAGGGCTCATTGGGATAATCTACCATCTGAATGTTAACCTCGGCAAATTTCATATCAAAACGATCTAAATATTTATTGATACGATTGATGCGGATCACATCTCCATTAGCAATAAAACCAGGTTTGGAATCGGCACCCAACCAATAATAATTGTTTTTAACCACCATCAGTTGGTCACCTACAGCCAAATCAGATTCCAAAAAAAGGATTCGCTCACGAATACTTTTATTGTAAAGATTAGCCCTTTTATTGGAGCGAACGATTAATAAGGTTTGATCTATTCCGTCCTCGTGCAGAGCATTATTTAGCGATTCAAAAAACTCGTTTCCCTCAATAATGCGTTGCACATCATTAAATCTGTCTAATTGAAATTTAAACCCCTCGAATTGGTCATCTTCAAGTAACTCCCGAATCCTTGTTGCGTTATATAAAATACCTGATCCAATTTGTTGCCGAACTACATCTTCGAGCGTGATACTATGTACAGCAGTATTGAACTGAGCAGTCAATTCATCTTCATCAAGTGCGGGACTGACCTCCAAATTTACCGGAGGCAATTGGGCAGTATCCCCTACAAAAATCAATTTGCATTTTTCTCCGTTACTAACATAATGAACCAAATCGTGAAGTAAAGATCCATTCTCAAAAAATTTACTCTGTTGTCGGTCATCTCCTATCATGGAAGACTCATCCACAATAAAAATCGTATTGGTATGTTTGTTTTCTTTTAGCATAAATTGGACCCCAGCTCCCCCCCTATCGATCTTCGGAAAATATATTTTTTTATGGATGGTTAAAGCACCTCTACCGGCATAAGCCGACAGTACTTTGGCAGCCCTCCCCGTCGGGGCCATTAATACTGATTTTTTTCGAATAAGACCTAATTGTTGAACTAAATGACCGATGACTTCGGTCTTTCCTGTTCCTGCATAACCTTTGATAAGTAAAATGGAATTATCTGAAGTTTTGGACAAAAAATAGGCGATTTTTTCAAATACCTCTATTTGAGAAACAGTAGGCTCAAACTTGAACTTTTCGTAGAGAATTTCGTAAAAAAAATCCTTTGACATTAGACTTTTTTTTCACAAGATAATTCATTTGTAAAACTTTTACGATTCAAAAAAAATTGTAGATTTGTTAGTAGCAAAATCAACAAACCATGAAATTAGCGCTTCAGGCTGTACTTTGGATCCTCGCATTATTTTTTAGCTTCAAGATCTACAACTCTATCAATGGACCGATCAACTTTAATGAAACAAAAAATGAACGATATGCTTCAGTAATTACTAAATTAAAATTGATTCGTAAAGCGCAAATCGCTCACAAAGATGTCACAGGTACCTATAGTAATAATTTTGACAGTCTAGTTAAATTTATAGACAATGGTATTTTTACACTTATAGAAAAGAGAGATTCCTCCTACATGGAATATGACCGTACCTACAGGATCGATATGCTTCGCGAAGTAGTAGTCATAGATACCTTGGGATTTGTTCCGGTCAAAGATTCTTTATTTAAAAACTCTTATGCTTACAAAGATTTTGCCACAGTACCAGTAGATGGAATCGAAGCAAAATTTGATATCAATGCTAGCATCATCGATAAAAATGGATACAAGGTACCTGTTTTTGAGGTAAAAGTAGCTAAGAACCTTATACTTCACGATCAAGATAAAGATTTACTAAAACTTGAAAACGAGACTGTTTCCGTAGATGGAGTCAATGGTCCCTCGATCATACTTGGCTCCCTTACAGAGGTAAGCACCAACGGAAACTGGCCTACTATTTTCGATGCCGTTCAATAAAACCACCATACAAGAAAAAGAACTGTCCATCCAAATTTTTAAGGATGGATTTTCTTTTTGTACACACAATGCACGTCCTTTTTTTAAGTTTGAAAACCACAGCATAGAGAAAGGAAATGCCTTTCATGAATTACTGAAATCATATTCTTTTCTCGAATGTGAAAAAATCAAAGCGGTTCACTTTGATCGTCGGGCCACTTTTGTACCCAAATCACTCTACAACCCTGCCCAAAAGAAAAATTACCTCAATTACAATGTCTCTCTTGAGGAGGGTTGGAGCATTGCTGAAAAACAAACTCAAGACGATCAGGTCAAAATCCTCTATCCCTTTGAGGAGCAAACAGAAACCACCTTACTACATTATTTTAAAGACATCAGTTTTACCCACTACTCCCAAATACTTTACGACCTCAGTACCACTGTAATCAATGAGGATGATACAATGGTAATGAATCTTCACATGCATGACGACGAATTTGATCTTTTGGTCTTTAGGGGCAAGAAACTCTTACTATTCAACACCTACCCGTATAAAAATGAGGATAGTTTTCTCTACTTTGTCCTTGCTGTTGCTGAAGATCTATCATTATCCTCCGATGGATTTAGCATTGTCTTTTTTGGTAAATATGCACGTTACAAAAAGTGCTATGATGCTTTGGATTATTACCATCAAAAAATAACATTTTCAGATCAACAAAGCTTTCTAATGATTGACGAAAAAGTACATCCTGCCCCATACTTTATTAATCTGTTTGACTAATGCGGATCATTTCTGGTATTCACAAAGGCAGAAGGATCATTGCTCTAAAAAAACTTCCTGTTCGCCCCACAACCGATCGATCTAAAGAAGCTATTTTCAATATTCTTCAAAACCAATACCATTGGGAAAACTCCTCTGTTTTAGATCTTTTTTCCGGTACGGGAAGTATTAGTTATGAGTTTGGATCCCGAGGAGTAAAAAACATAATTGCTGTGGATCAAAACAAAATGTGTGTTGATTTCATCCGTAAAACTTCTATATCACTAAAACTTCCTATTCGAGTGATACAGATGGACGTTATCAAATATTTGTCATCCGTAAAAAAGTCTTTCGATCTAATTTTTGCCGACCCTCCCTATAATATTGAGACTGAACAATACACGCAAATCGTAAAAACAGTTTTTTCCAACCAATTACTAAATAACCAAGGGGTATTGGTCATTGAACACAGCGAAAGAGAAGACTTAGAAAAAAATTTTGGATTTGTACAGTCCAGAAAATATGGTAGTAATGTATTCAGTTTTTTTAAAGGATAAAAAGGCAGGCCTATAAGCCGGATTCTGTCGAGTCTTATTATTTATCTGGATCTTGTATTACTACAATATTCTAGCCGCCTACCCAATTGTATCGGACGAGCAATCCTCAAACACAATTATTTTTGGCGTTGCACCATATAGAGTTTACCTGATTTCACTACAGCCTAACTGTACTTGCTTTCTGTTGCACTGGTCCTATCCGCCAAGGCGGACGACGGGCATTACCCGCTATGCTGCTCTGTGGTGTCCGGACTTTCCTCTCTTGTAAACAAGAGCAATAAGACAGCCTGCCAGATGCAAAGTTAGTCTTTTGTTGATAATTTAGGGTGAATTTGTTTGTCGAGCACAGCATGGACATTTTTCAATTTTTATCTTTGTTTATACA